>JBOGIX010000597.1:0-7550 GCA_050744685.1 Vicinamibacterales bacterium
GCATCGGTCCTTCAGGGCTTGATCGCCATGTTAGGATCGCCGTAAACACCATGGCCCGCCGCTCCTTTGTCGCGTGCGTGTTGGTCACGGGCCTGCTGGCGGTCGTCGTCCGCGGTCAGCAGGCGGGGGAACAAGAGCGGCAGCCGCCCGTCTTCAGAACCGGCACCAATCTGGTCCGCGTCGACGTGAGCGTGCTCGGCAAGGACGGCCTTCCCATCCGATCGCTCACCGCGAACGACTTCGAGCTTCGCGAGAACGGCGAGCTCCAGTCGATCACGTCATTCAAGCTGGTCGACGCGACCGGGCAACCCACCGACGATCTCTCGCTCCCGATTCGATCCGCGGCGCACGCGGCGGCGGAAGCGGCGCGCGACGACGTGCGGGTATTCCTGATCTTCTGGGACGAATATCACATCGATCAGTTCGGCAGCGCCGTGCGCGCGCGCGAGCAGCTCACCAAGTTCGCGCTCGAAGCGTTCGGACCGACGGATCTCGTCGGGCTGATGGATCAACTCACGCCGGTCTCCGCGCTCAAATTCAGCCGCGATCGCCGCGCGCTCGCCGACCAGCTGCACCTGCTGCGCGGGCGCCGCGGCATCTACGTTCCGGCGCGTAGCGCCGTCGAGGAGGCGCACCTGCGTAACGCGCAGGACGTCGAGCGCATCCGATCGCAGGTCACCTCGAGCGCGCTCAAGAGCGCGATCATGCACCTCGGCACGCTGCGCCAGGGACGCAAGGCGGTCGTCTTCGTCAGCGAGGGGCTGGGTCGCCTCGGCCAGGATGGCGTGCGGGTGATTTCGGATCTGATCCGGACGGCGAACGACAACAACACGGCGATTTACACGGTCGATCCCCGCGGCCTGCAAGCCGGGCCCGCGGGATTCGCGGGCGGGATGTCCTCGCTGCTGGCTGCGCTGGCCGATTCCACGGGCGCCGAGCCCATCGTCAGCAACGACATGAACAGCGCGCTGCGCAAGGTCGTCACCAATGCGAGCGCGTTCTACCTGCTCGGCTACTCGCCGCGTGATGCGCAGCTCGATGGCAAGTTCCGGGAAATCAAGGTCAGGGTGAAGCAGCCGAACGTGGAGGTGCGGGCGCGCAACGGCTATTGGGCGCCGCGCGGCAGCGACGTCGAACGCGCCAAGGCGATTGCCGCGGCCGCGGCGCTGCCATCGCCGATCTCGGAAGCCCTCGAGGAACTGGCACCGGACAACTCGCGCCGTGCCGCCGATTTCTGGATCGGCATGTCTCCCGCGGCCAAGGATCTCATGGACGTCCACATTGCGTGGGCGCCGCGCCCCGGCCTGGACGGACAGGCGCCGGCGGGCGGCGTCACCATCGCGGCCGTGCACGGCGAAGACAAGATCTTCGAAGGCTCCTCGAAAGACCAGCCGATTCGTTTCAAGGCGCCGTCCGGCAGCCTGCAGCTCGATCTGACGATTCACGACACGAGGGGCGAGGTGATCGATCGCGAGCAGCGCACGGTGGCGATCCCGAATCCGGCGAAGGCCACGCTCGCGCTGGCCACGCCCGTGCTCTCGCGCGCTCGCAACGCGGCGGAAATGCGGGCGCTCCTCGAGAATCCGGCGCCCACGCCGTTCGCAGGGCGCGAGTTCTCCCGCGCCGATCGTGTGCTGCTGCGCGTGGTCCCCTATGGCTCCGCCGCCGCCGGCGCCGCCGTCACCGCACAGTTGCTCGGGCGTCGCGGCAACACGCTCACCGAGCTGCCCGTCAGACCGGCTGCCGTCGGCTCAGGCTACCAGATCGACCTTCCGCTCACGAGCCTCGCCACCGGCGAGTTCCTCGTCGCCGTTGCCGCGCGGACGACGATCGAAAGCATCGAGACGTACGTGCCGATTCGCGTCGGTCGCTAATCCCCGTGACTGCCCCTCGAGAGCATAAAAGGAGCAGGGGAGAAGGGGACTTTTTGTTGGTCCTTTTGTGAGTACGTTGCTCCCCTCCTCCCTTACTCCTTTATGCTTGGCCGCAATCGCAGCGTGACAGTGACTGCAGCTGGCCGCCTGCTCATTGCCCGAACCGCGGATTGATGATGCTGCTGAAGATCGATCCGAACGAGTAGGTCAGGCTGATGCCGGCGTTGTATTCGTAGCCGCTTTCGAGCTGACGCAGGCGCAGGAGGATCTCCTCCGGAGAGGCTCCGCGGGCGGGGAGTGAGAGCTGATCGCGGATGCGGGAGGCGTTCAGCTCGGCGCCGAACGACAGGCCGCGGGTGAGACGAAGCTGGATGTCCGCTTCGACCTCGAGGCGCGACTTGGAGAGGTCGTGCAGATACTGCGACCACTCGGTGCGCGCTTCGAGCGTGCCCCATGGTTCGCGTTGCTCGAAGGTCAACGAGACCTCGTGGCCGGCGAGCATGTCTTCAGTCTTCCCGAATAACGTGACCTCGTGGTACAGGTGCCGCTCGGGGCCGACCGAGTAGAGCGCGCGCAGTTGCCGGCGCGTGTAGGCGGAGTAGGGAAAGAAGTTGTACTCGATCGCCGGCGATGCCGAGATCAGCAGCTTCATGTTCTCGAACGTGGACGACTCGATCTCGCCGACTGCGCCCGCGGACCAGTGTTCACCGAACGCCCGGACGACGAGCCAGCTGAAATCGCGTTCGCGGCGGCGGACCTTGACCGGGTCGTCCTCGTCGAGATCGAATTCCTCGGTTTCGTGATCGATCTCGGCGCCAAGCGTCATCTTCCACGTCGGGGTGATGCGGTCCGCGCTGATGCTGCCGCCGAGCTGCGTTTCGCGGCTGGACTCTTCGCCCTGGAACGCGGCGGCGCCCCGCAGGCTGAACACCCAGTGGTTCCATCGGTCCGAGGTTGGCGCCGGCTTCTCGTTGGACGAGCCCAGGCGCACGGACACGGCGAGATCGGGCGGAACGCTGTCGGTGACCGTGTATCCAAGCAGGCCCACGCGTAACGTGTTGGCGAGCTGCCGCCGAATCACGTCATCCGGCGCGGCCAGCGCGGTGACCGTGCGCAGCGTCCGGTCTGCTCCCTTCAGGGTTTTCTGGCCGAGGAAGGCAACCGTGTATTCGCGGCCGCCGCCCCCCGTGTCGAGGACGGTGATCAGGACGTGGACGTCAGCTTCGCCTCGATCCCGCACGTAGTCAGCGAAAGTCACCTCCGTGCGGAGGAAACTCTGAAAGCACTGCTGGCAGTCGAGGAAGACTTTGAGCGGCGCCGGCCCGGATGGGGTGAGTGCCTGCGGGCGCGCTTCCGCCTCGCGGGCGAACTCGGGCGCGCACATCACGCCAATCGTCGCCACGCAGGCGCGTATCACGGACATCATCGTCAACGTCGAAGTCTCCTCGACCCGTCAGGGCGGCACGTTGGGCGACGGCCCGTCCGGTCTGGTCCCCGCCGTGTGTCGCGTTGAAAATCGCAGCGTTTCCGGTCACAGCCGCCAGCCTTGCCGACGCAATTGCGGCGAATGACAGCCGTCCGGGCTTGCCGACAGCCGGCAGGGCTTTTGCGTTAACATCGGGAGTGACCCGATACATACCGGCGTTGCTCCGTAAAGACTGGAAGCCGCTCCAGGCCCGCCCGCGGACTCTTGCCGCGCTCGTGACCGTGCTTGCTGTGTCTGGCTTCTTCACAGCCGGGCTGGCCGCATGGTTCAGCTACGACATTACAGCCGGGCTTCCGAACCAGGCGGCGATCAGCGAGCTGGGCGACATGGCCCAGTCCACGACTATTTACGACGCATCCGACTCACCTGTTTTCACCATCTTCAAGGAACAGCGCATCGACGTCCCTCTCGACGAGATGTCGCCGAATCTGATCAAGGCGGTCATCTCGGTCGAAGACCAGCGGTTCTACGACCACAGCGGCGTCGATGCGATCCGCGTGGCGGCCGCGGTCCTGAAGAACATCGAGGAGGGCCGGCGAGCCGAAGGGGGCAGCACCATCACGCAGCAGCTCGCCCGTCAGAGCTTCCTGACACGCGACAAGACCTTCCGCCGCAAGCTGAAGGAAGTGATCCTCGCGGCGCACATCGAAGGATCGTTCCCGAAGGAGCGGATCCTCGAGCTGTATCTGAACAAGGTCTATTTCGGCGACGGCCTGTATGGCGTCGAAGCCGCGGCCAGGGGCTACTTCGGAAAGAGCGCGAAAGACCTCGACGTCGCTGAAGCGGCGCTTCTCGCGGGATTGATCCAGTCGCCCTCCAGCTACGCGCCCACCGTGAATCTCGAACGCGCGCTGGCGCGCCGCGCGGTGGTGCTGCAGACCATGGTCAGCTCCGGCGCCATCGACGAAGCGACGGCCGAGCGTGCGCGCGGGGCAAAAGTCGAGCTGAAGAACTCGCTCGAGATCAAGGAGGACTCCGGCCTTTATTTCAAGGAACAGGTGCGCCGCGAGCTCGTCGAGAAGTTCGGCTGGCAGCGCGTCTATCAGGGCGGGCTCCGCGTCTACACCACGCTCGAGGCGAAGCTGCAGCGGGACGCCGAGGCCCTGGTCGAGAAGAGCCTGGAAGACATCGAGGGGCGGCGCGGTTTCAACTATCCGCCCCGCGGCAAGCAGGCGCGCAAGGACGGCGAGAAGCCCGACTACCTGCAGGGCGCGCTGGTCGCGATCGATCCGGAAACGGGTCACGTGCGCGCCATGGTCGGCGGGCGCGACTTCAACGAGAGCCGCTTCAATCGCGCCGTGCAGGCGAAGCGGCAGGCCGGATCGGCGTTCAAGCCTTTCGTGTTCGCGGCGGCGCTCGAGGCCGGCCAGTCCCCGGCCTCGATGATCGAGGGGCTGAACGATCCCGTGCTGACCGCGCAGGGCGAATGGGTGCCCGAAGACGAGCACACGACTGCCAGCTCCATGACGCTCCGCACGGCGCTGCGGACGTCGAGCAACCGCGCCGCCGTGCAGCTGCTCAACACGATCGGCATTCGGCGCGCCGTCGAGTACGCGGAGAAGCTGAACGTCGGCACCCCGCCGAGCGTGCCGTCGCTGGCCCTCGGCGCCGGGGATGTCACCCTCATGCAGCTCACCGCCGCCTACGGCGCCTTCGCCAATCGCGGCGTGGTCCGTCGCCCGGTGCTGATCCGCCGTGTCGAGGACCGCGACGGCGGCGTGCTCTTCAAGGACGACGGGGAGTCGCATCGTGCCGTCAGCGAGTCGACGGCGTTCCTGATGGCGAGCATGCTCGCCGACGTCATCAACGCCGGCACGGCCTACCGGGCGCGCCAGGCGGGCTTCCTGCTGCCGGCGGCCGGGAAGACCGGCACGACCAACGATTACGTAGACGCCTGGTTCGTGGGGTTCACGCCGAAGCTGGTGACGGGTGTGTGGGTCGGCTTCGACCAGCCCAAGACGATCATCCGCAACGGCTACGCGGGCGATGTGGCGGTGCCGCTCTGGGCCAGTTTCATGAAATCGGCGACGCGCGGGAACAAGCCGGAGTGGATCGATCGCCCCTCGTCGGTCGTCGGCGCGAACGTCTGCCGGATCTCCGGACTCCTGCCGAACGAAGGGTGCGATCACGTCGACGTCGTGAACCGCGACGGCATGATCGAGACGCGGTCGATGATCTACACGGAATACTTCGTCAAGGGCACGCAGCCGTCGACCGTGTGCCCGCTGCACACGGAGTCGTCGTTCATCGACGCGCTGGCTGGCGTGTTCGGCAAGGACAGCAGCCCGGCGCCGGCACCTGTCGACGCGGCGGGGCTTCCCGCCACCGCCGGCACGAGCACCAGCGGCGCATCCGCGCCTGCGCCGGCCGCCCCGGCCGCGTCGGCCGACAAGACGGGCGAAAAGCCGGAAGAGCCGAAGAAGCGTGGCTTCTGGTCTAGGATCTTCGGCGGGAAGGACAAGAAGGAGGAGGAGGAGAAAAAGCGGGAGGAAGAGCGCAGAAAGTCCGGTATCCGGTGATAGCATCTTCCCCAGCCCGACCATGCCGTTTCGCGATCTCGCCGGCCATCGCCGCCTTCTCGAGTTGACGGCGCGAGCCGCCGCGCGAAATACCCTGCCGCCCAGCCTGATCTTCGCGGGACCAGACGGAATCGGAAAACGCCGCGCCGCGCTCTCGCTGGCGCAGCTGCTCAATTGCGCGAGCCCCCCGATCGAAGCGACGTCCGATCCCATGCCCGACGCGTGCGGACACTGCGCCGCGTGCCGCCGGATCGCCCGCGGCGTCTATGCCGACGTCATGATGATCGAGCCCGGCGAGACCGGGTCGATCAAGGTCGACCAGGTCCGCGTCGCGATCGAGCGCAGCGGCTATCGCCCCTTCGAAGGCCGCCGCCGCATCGTCATCATCGACGAAGCGGATGCGATGGTGCCCGAAGCCCAGAACGCGATGCTGAAGACGTTGGAAGAGCCGCCCGCCGCGTCGACGTTCGTGCTCGTGACCTCGCGTCCCGACATGCTGCTGCCGACCGTGCTCTCGCGGTGCCAGCGTCTCCGGTTCGGGCCGCTGGCGGCCGAGGAGGTGGCGGCGGTGCTGAAGCGCGACCACGGCTTCGAGGAGAAGAACGCCTATGCGGCGGCGCTCCTCGCCGACGGCAGCATCGGCCGGGCGCTGGAAGGAGACACGGAGGCATATACCGGCGCCCGCGAGGCGGCGGCCGGCACGCTCGCCACGATCGCCCGGGCATCCGATCCGCGCCAGCGGCTCAATGCGGCGAAGGTGCTCGGGGGCGATGTGAAGATCGACCGCGACGAGCTCGGGCGCCGGCTGCGCCTGCTGTCGTCGATGGTGCGCGACCTGGGAGTCCTGCTTTCCCGCGCGGACGGCCAATCGCTGGCGAATGCCGACCTGCAACCCGAGCTGCAGCGGCTGCTGCCGGCGTTCGACGGCGACCGGACCGTACGCGCGTTTACATCGGTCGACCGGGCGCTTGCCGCGCTCGATCGGAACGCGAGCCCGAAGATCGTCGCAGACTGGCTCGCCTTCCAGATCTGACGGCCGCGCCTGCGCGTGCAGGCGGGACCGCCGCGTCACGACCGGATAAAAGAGGCGGCTATGAGCTCCGGCCCTGCACGGCCGTTCGTCAGTGTCAGGTTCTCGCCTGCCGGCCGCACCTACAGCTTTCTCCTTCCCGAGTTCGCGCTCGACGCCGCCGAGGATCCGCCGCCGGCGATCCCGTTCGTGCCTGGCGATCGCGTCGTCGTCGAGACGGCGGAGGGACCCGCAATCGGCACGGTCGCCCGGACCATTCCGCCGCTGGCCGCACGGCGATCGCCGCCCGACGACTCGCCGGCCCGTGTGGTCCGTCGAGCGACCAGGGACGATGTGGTGGCGCGGCTGAAGCACCAGCAGCGGGAGCAGGAGGCACGGCAGGTGTGTCTGGCGCGGATCCGCGAGCGCGGCCTGGCGATGAAGCTGACCCGCGTCGAGCAGCTCTTCGACGGATCGCGGCTCATTTTCTACTACACCGCCGAAGGGCGCGTGGATTTCCGGGAGCTCGTTCGGGATTTGGCGGCGCATTTCCGGACCCGGATCGAGATGCGGCAGATCGGCGTGCGCGACGAGGCGAGGATGCTCGGCGGATACGGCCCCTGCGGCCGGCCGCTCTGCTGCACGACATGGCTGCAGACGTT
>JBOGIX010000598.1:0-3920 GCA_050744685.1 Vicinamibacterales bacterium
GGCGCAGCAGCGCAACTACGGCGTGCTCGAGGACCTGAACACGCGCCCGCGGACGACCTACCTGGAGGACATCCGCAACCCGAATCCCGAACTCGCCCCGGCGCCGGCCGCGGGCCAACCGACGGCACACTGATGGATCCGAAACCGGACCGGCCCCGCGAACGGGGCGACTACGTGAACGTCTCGAAGCCCGCCCGGGCCACCTCGAGCGACCAGGCGCTCGCCGCCGCGCCGGGACAGTACGTCGAGTACCCGGTGATCGAGCCGGGCCACACGATGAAGTCGGTGACCGACACGATCGCCAACGTGGTGCTGCGCGGCAAGCACCCGATCCCGTGGTACGTCGCGTTCTTCATCGGCTTCCTGCTGCTGAACGGCCTGCTGATCTCGGTCGGCTGGCTGTTCCTCAAAGGCATCGGCATCTGGGGGAACAACCAGCCGGTGGGCTGGGCCTTCGACATCATCAACTTCGTCTGGTGGATCGGTATCGGCCATGCCGGCACGCTGATCTCGGCAATCCTGCTGCTGCTCAAGCAGGACTGGCGCACCTCGATCAACCGTTTCGCCGAGGCGATGACGCTGTTCGCCGTCGCCTGCGCGCTGCTCTTCCCCCTGATCCACACCGGACGTCCCTGGCTCGCCGCCTACTGGCTGCTGCCGTATCCGAACACGATGAACGTGTGGCCGCAGTTCAGGAGCCCGCTCATCTGGGACGTCTTCGCGGTATCGACCTACGGTCTCGTGTCGCTGCTCTTCTGGTACACCGGCCTCGTGCCCGATCTCGCGACGATGCGCGACCGGGCGAAGAACAAGGTCCTCGCCCGGCTGTTCGGCATTTTCGCGCTCGGCTGGCGCAACTCGGCGCGGCACTGGGCGCGCTACGAGACGGCCTACCTGCTGCTCGCGGGCATGTCCACGCCGCTCGTCCTCTCGGTGCACACGGTCGTCAGCTTCGACTTCTCGATCGGCATCGTCCCCGGCTGGCACGCCACGATCTTCCCGCCCTACTTCGTCGCCGGGGCGATCTACGCCGGCTTCGCCATGGTGCTCACCCTCGCCATCCCGCTGCGCAAGTGGTACGGGCTCGAGGACTTCATCACCATGCGCCACCTCGAGAACATGGCCAAGGTCACGCTCGTCACCGGGCTGATCGTGTTCTACGGCTACATGACCGAGGCGTTCTTTGGCTGGTACAGCGCGAACGAGTACGAAAAGTTCATGATCGTGAACCGGATGACCGGGCCGTACGCGTGGGCGTACTGGTGCCTGATCTTCTGTAACGGCCTGGTGCCGCAGACGCTGTGGAACAAGCGGCTGCGCACCAATACCACCTGGCTGTTCATCATGGCGCTCATCGTCAGCGTCGGCATGTGGCTCGAGCGCTTCGTCATCATCGTCACCTCGCTGCACCGTGATTTCCTGCCGGGCGCGTGGGACATGTATTACCCGACGTTCTGGGACTTCTCGACGTTTTTCGGCACCATCGGCCTGTTCATGACGCTGATGTTCCTCTTCGTGCGCGTGCTGCCGATGATCTCGATCTTCGAGGTGCGCACGCTCGTGCCCGAGGCAAAGATCAAGCTGAAGCGGGATCCGCAGGCGGACTACGACGTCACCTACGGCGGGGACTGAAGCATGGAGACGATGACAGCGACCGACCGGGCGAGCGCGCCGATTTACGGGTTGATGGCGGAGTTCCCGGATCCGACGTCGCTGATACAGGCGACGCGGCGGACGCACGAAGAAGGCTATCGCGACATCGACGCCTACTCGCCGTTCCCGATCCACGAGTTGATCGACGCCTTCGACGCACACGACCACCGCGTACAGCGGAACGTGCTCGCCGGCGGCATCGTCGGGATGTTCGCGGGGTTCGGCCTCTGCTACTGGGTGTCGACGACGGCGTATCCGCTGAACATCGGCGGCCGCCCGCTCAACAGCTGGCCGGCGTTCATCCCGGTGACCTTTGAGATCACGATCCTCATTGCGTCGATCACCGCCGTCCTCAGCTGGATCCTGTTGAACGGGCTGCCGCTGCCCTACCATCCGGTGTTCAACGTGCCGCGGTTCACCCAGATCGGCAGCGAGGCCGGGTTCTTCCTCACGATCGAGTCGACGGATCCGAAGTTCGACCGGCAGCGGACGGTCGATTTCCTGAAGGCGCTTGGTGCGAAGGATGTCAATGAAATCGCACACTAGCCGGTCCCGAGCCGGGCGGCTCGCACTGGCCGCGTTCTGCCTGGCGGGCGTCGCCGCCTGCCGTCAGGACATGCACAATCAGCCCAAGTACCGCTCGCTCCGTGCCACGGCGTTCTTCGGGGATGGATCGAGCGCGCGGCCGCACGTGGAGGGCACGGTGGCGCGCGGCACGCTGAACGAGGATCAGGCGTTCTTCACCGGCAAGAACGGCAATACCCCGATCGACGTGCTGCCGATTGCCGTCGACGCGCACGTGCTCGCCCGCGGCCAGGAGCGCTTCAACATCTACTGCACGCCCTGCCACGATGCCACGGGAAGCGGGCGCGGCATGGTCGTGCAGCGCGGCTACCGCCAGCCCCCGTCGCTGCACGACAATCGGCTGCGGACTGCGCCGGCGGGGTATTTCTTCGACGTGATGACCAACGGCTTCGGCGTCATGCCGGACTACCGCGCGCAGATCTCCGCGGCCGATCGCTGGGCGATCGTCGCCTACATCCGCGCCCTGCAGCTCAGTCAGCATGCCGACAAGGCGGACATCCCGGGCGACCCGGCGACGATGAAGCCGGCGGCGCAACCGGGCCCGGCGAAGCACTGATGGAGCCTTCGAATCGTGCGAACCGCTCGAACTCAATAATGCCGACCCTTTCCGTTACCGATTCGCCCGCCCTCGGCCGCCTGCAGCAGCGCGCGCTCGTCATCGGCGCCGTGGCGCTCGTGGCCGGCGCCGTGGGCGCCGCCGCCAACCCCGATCAGTTCTTCCGGTCGTGGCTCATCGGCGTGCTGTTCTGCCTCAGCCTGGCGCTCGGCTCGCTGGCGATGCTGATGCTGCAGCACCTGTCGGGCGGCCAGTGGGGCCTCGTGTCGCGGCGCGTCTTCGAGGCGGCGAGCGCGACGTTGCCGATCGTGGCCGTGCTGTTCATTCCGCTGTTCTTCGGGCTGCCGCGGATCTTCCTGTGGGCCCGCCCCGAGGCGGCCACGGATCACGTGCTGCAGATGAAGGCCGCATACCTGAACGTGCCGTTCTTCATCGGCCGCGCGGTCGTGTACTTCCTGTTCTGGATCGCGTGCATGTGGCTCCTGAACAAGTGGTCGTCGCTCCAGGACCGCGGCGAGGGCACGACCAAGCTCGACTCCGTGCGCTTCCGCACGGTGAGCGCGCCCGGGCTGCTGTTCCTCGTGATCACCGTCACCTTCGCGTCGATCGACTGGATCATGTCCATCGATCCGCACTGGTTCTCGACGATCTTCGGCCTGCTCACGATCTCCGGCTACGGGCTGACCGCGCTGGCCTTCGCCACCGCCATCCTGGCGCTGGTCGATCGCGATCACCCGGCCGGATCGCTGCTCTCGCCCAGGCACTTCCACGATCTCGGCAAGCTGCTGCTGGCCTTCGTGATGCTCTGGGCGTACCTGTCGTTCTCGCAGTTCCTGATCATCTGGGCGGGGAACCTGCCGGAGGAGATTCCCTGGTACGTCGAGCGCGTGCGCGGGTCGTGGGGGTACGTGGCCATCGCGCTGGTCGTCGGCCACTTCGCGCTGCCCTTCACGCTGCTGCTCTCGGCCACGCTCAAGAAGCGCAGCGGCACGCTGGCCAAGGTGGCGATCTTCGTGGTCGTCATGCGCCTCGTGGATCTGATTTGGCTCATCTCGCCGACCTTCCGCCACGCCACGCCCGACGCGGCCGGTGTGGCGCACGGGCCGATCTTCCCGATTCACTGGAT
>JBOGIX010000599.1:0-10619 GCA_050744685.1 Vicinamibacterales bacterium
GCGCCGACCACGGCGACGAGCGCCGCAGCCGGGGCCGGCCAGGCGCAGACCGCCCCGCCGTTCGACGAAGCGCGCGCGGCCACGCTCAAGGCGGCCATCGACGCGAACAGGTCCGACGCCGCCTCGCGCGTGAAGCTCGGCGACCTCTACTTCGACGCCGAGCGCTTTGCCGACGCCAGCAAGTGGTATGAGGAAGCGCTCACCATCGACCCCAAGGACGTGGACGCGAGCACGGATCTCGGGATCGCCTATTACTACATGAACCAGGCCGACCGCGCGCTGGCGCAGTTCGAGCGCTCGCTGGCGATGGATCCGAAACACACGAAGACGCTGCTGAACATCGGCATCGTGCGCGCGTTCGGCAAGCAGGATCTCGAAGGCGCCGCACGCGTCTGGCAGCAGGTGGTCGAGATCGCGCCGGACTCGCCGGAGGCCCGCATGGCGCGCCAGGCGTTGCAGGGGCTGCGCTCGGCGCATCCCGACACCCCGCCGGGATCCGCGCCCGCCACACCGCCGGGAAAGTGAAGGCATCATGACCGGCTGGGTGCTCAAGATCATCCTGATCCTCCTCGTCATCCGCATCGTGTGGCGGTTCGTGCGGTCGATCCTCGAAGGCGCGGGCATGGCAGCGGCGCCGGAAAAGCGGTCCGTCAAGCTCGTACGTGATCCGGTGTGCGGCGTGTACGTCGTGCCCTCGAACGCGTTGACATCGGGATCCGGATCGGCCGTCAAGTACTTCTGCTCCGAGAAGTGCCTGAAACAATGGAGCCGCCGGTGAGCTCCGAGCAGCAGCTGCGGGCGGACATCGTCGAAATCGGCCGGCGGCTGTACGCGCGCGGGTATACGGCGTCGAACGACGGCAACATCAGCGTGCGGATCGAGGGCGAGCGGCTGCTGATGACGCCGAGCGGCGTCTGCAAGGGGTTCATGAACGCCGGGATGATGTGCATCACGGACCTCGACGGTCGCAAGCTGGCGGGGGACCGCGATCCCTCTTCCGAGATGCAGATGCACCTCGAGGTCTACCGCCGCCGTCCGGACGTGAACGCCGTCGTCCACGCGCACCCGCCGATCGCCACGGGATTCGCCGTTGCCGGCATTCCGCTCGACAAGGCGGTGCTCGCCGAGGTGGTCACGACGCTCGGCAGCGTGCCGATCGCGGAATACGCCACGCCGTCCACCAAGGAACTGCCGGAGGCGGTGCGCCAGTACGTGCAGGCGCACGACGGCATGCTCCTGGCGAACCACGGTGCGCTCACGCTCGGCAAGGATCTGTTCTCTGCGTACTACAAGATGGAGACGATCGAGCACTTCGCGCACATCAGCCTGGTGGCGCGGCTGCTGGGCGGCGAGCGGCTGTTGTCGCGGGAGGAGGTGTTCCGCCTGCAGGATCTGCGCGGTCGATACGGGATTGCCGCTCCCGCGCCGATCTGCGCGGAGCCGGTGGCCGGCAGTCCTGCGGACTGCCAGGTCGTGCAGGCGCCCTCGTCGCCCGGGCAGCGGCTCGTGCCGGATCGACTGCCGTTTTCGGACGAGTGGAGCGCCGCGCTCGCGCGCCGCGCGGAGGGGGCGGACCGAATCCCTGCCGATCAGGAAATTCGGCTAACATACAGCGAACTCACCGCGCTCATCGAGGATGCGGTGCGGAATTTGAAATGAGCTTCCAGCTCCCAGCTTCCCGCTTCCCGCATGAACGGGGCAGAGTTGCACCCTCCGGGAACGGCTGGCAAGATGCCGGAAGCTGGCAGCTGGAAGCTGGAAGCTGACAATCGAAGGAGAAAAGATGGGTGAGGCGCTCGGCATGGTCGAGACCAAGGGGCTCGTCGCGATGATCGAGGCGGCCGACGCGATGGTCAAGGCCGCCAAGGTGACGCTGGTCGGCTGGGAGAAGATCGGCGCCGGCTACGTGACGGCAATCGTACGAGGCGACGTCGCGGCCGTGAAAGCCGCGACCGATGCCGGCGCCGCCGCCGCGCGCCGCGTGGGCGAGCTGGTGTCCGTCCACGTCATTCCGCGTCCGCACGCCAACCTCGAAGACGCGCTGCCGATCGGGAAGGCGACCGCCAACGCGAAATGATCCTCGCCAAGATCGTCGGCACGGTCGTCGCCACGCGCAAGGACGAGCGGCTGGTCAGCAACAAGCTGCTCGTGGCGCGGCCCATCGATCCGCGCGGCAAGGCTGAAGGCTCCTACCTCGTCGCCGTGGACACGGTCGACGCCGGCGTCGGCGAGACCGTGCTCATCGTCAGCGGCAGTTCCGCGCGGATGGCGTCCGGCATGAAGGACTGCCCGGTGGACGCCGCGATCGTGGGCATCGTCGATCACGTGGAAGTCCGCGAGCTGGCACAGGCCGGCGCCGCGAAGCAGGGACACTGATGCAGCTCGCGCAGGTCATCGGCGAGGTCGTCGCCACGATCAAGGATGCCAACCTGACCGGCGCCAAGCTGCTCGTGCTGCAGCCGATCGCCGCATCGGGCGAGGCGGCAGGCCGCACGCTCGTGGCGCTCGACTCGGTGGGCGCGGGCGTCGGTGAGCACGTCTTCTTTGTCCGTGGGCGGGAGGCCGCGTTCCCGTTCTACCCGGCGGAGCCGCCCACCGATGCCTCGATCGTCGGAATCGTCGACCGCTGGGACCTGAGCTGAACCGGCGATGCAAGTATGCGAAGTCGTCGGCACGGTGGTGGCGACGCAGAAGAACCGGAAGCTCGAAGGCGCAAAGCTGTTGCTGGTGCAGCCGCTGACGCTCGAAGGCGAACATCGCGGCACCGCGCTGCTGGCAATCGACGCGGTCGGCGCCGGGATCGGCGAGCGCGTGCTGGTGGTCATCGAAGGTAAGGCCGCGGGTGATGCGCTCGGCCGGAAGGCCGCGGCCGTCGACGCGGCGATCGTCGGGATCGTGGACGCGGTCGATTACTCGGACGCCGTATGAACGAAGAACAGCTCCGTGCGCTGGTTCGTGACGCCGTCGCGCGTCACCTCGGGGCCGCCGACCAGGGCCGGCGCGACGAGCGTCCGCTCTCGTTCACGGCCGACGCCAGCCACTTCCGCTACACGCTTCCGGAATCGGATGGCCCTTGCCTCATCGAGCCGGCGGTCCGCTGCAATCACTGCGGATACTGCCAGTCGCACGGGCATTGACGGCAGTTTGCCGCGCAACCGAGATCCCCTGACCGTGCCCTCGATTCGCCCGCGGGTCCTCGTCACCCGCCGCATTCCTTCCGGCGTGCTCGCCAAGATCGACGCGGTATGCGATGTCGACATGCACGACACGCAGGTGCTGCTGCCCCGCGACGAGCTGAAGGCGCGGCTCTCGGACAAGCAGGCCGTGGTCTGCGTGTTGACGGACCGCATCGACGCCGAGGTGCTCGACGCGGCGCCCGGCCTGAAAGTGGTCTCGAACATCGCCGTCGGCTACGACAATATCGACGTGGAGGCGGCGACGGCGCGGGGCGTCACCGTCACCAATACGCCGGATGTCCTGACCGAGGCCACCGCCGAGCTGACCTGGAGCCTGATCCTCGCGGCCGCCCGCCGCATCGCCGAAGGCGATCGCCTGGTCCGGCGGGGCGCGTGGAAAGCGTGGACGCTCGATTTCATGCTGGGCACCGAGCTTCGAGGAAAGCAGCTCGGCATCATCGGGCGCGGCCGCATCGGCCGCGCTGTCGCAGCCAAGGCGCCCGCGTTCGGGATGACCGCCGTCTTCGCGAAGCAGGACATGTCCATCGACGAGCTGCTGATCTCGTCGGACGTCATCAGCATCCACACCTCGCTCAGGCCGGATACACGGCACCTGATCGACAAGCGGGCGCTGGCGAGGATGAAGCGCACGGCGATTCTCGTGAACACGGCAAGAGGGTCGGTGGTGGACGAGGAAGCGCTCGCCTGGGCGCTCGAGGAGCGATTGATCGCGGCCGCCGCGCTCGATGTCTACGAACGCGAACCGATCGTCAACGACGCCCTGCTCTCGATGGAGAACGTGGTGCTCGCGCCGCACCTCGGCAGCGCGACACGCGAAACGCGCACGGCGATGATCGACCTTGCCGTGAGCAACGTCATCGAAGTCGTGCACGGCCGCGCCCCGCTGACACCCGTGAAATGACGCAAGCCCGGCGAGCTCCCGCCGCGGCCGTCCGAACGAGGCGCGCAGCGACCGAAAACGGGCCTCCGATCGCCGCCGTCATGCGCCGGCTCGCCCGCGCCATCGCCGCCTTCGACGAGCCGGCAGTCGAGAAGATTGCGCAGGATCAGCAGGAAGACGCTTTCCAGGTCCTCGTCGCGACGATGCTGTCGGCGCAGACACGAGATGCTGTGACGCATGCGGCATCGACGCGGCTGTTCGAGGTTGCGCGAACGCCGCGCGCGATGGCGCGCCTCTCGATCGAGGAGATCCAGCGGCTGATCCATCCCGTCAGCTTCTACCGCAACAAGGCGGTCCACGTGAAGGAGACCTGCCGCCAGCTGGTGACGCGCTTCGCCGGCCAGGTCCCATCGACGATGGAGGAGCTGCTGACGCTGCCGGGAGTGGGCCGGAAGACGGCCAACCTCGTGTTGATCCTGGCGCACCGCAGCGCCGACAACATCTGCGTCGACACGCACGTGCACCGCATTTCGAACCGGCTCGGCTGGGCGTCCACGCGCACGCCGGAGGAGACCGAACGGGCGTTGTACCGGGTGGCGCATCGGAAGTGGTGGCCGGTCGTGAACCTGTACCTGGTGACCTGGGGGCAGAACGTCTGCCGCCCGGTCTACCCGCTCTGCGGGAGTTGCGCGATCGCCGACTTGTGTCCGAAAATTGGCGTCGTCCGCACCGGTCGCGCGTCCGTGACGCCGGGGCGCTAAACCCGAAATGCCGGCGGCGTCGAAACGGTCGCTGCTCATTTCTCACACATCGCGAGGAACTGTGAAGCACAAAGCCGTCGCCTCCCTGTTGCTCGCCTGTGTCGCGCTCGCCGCGCCGTCGATCGTCGCGGCGCAGAAGACGCCAGGCGCCGGTCCGATCATCGTGCTCGAAACGGCCAAGGGCACGATCGAGATCGAGACCTATCCCGAAGAAGCACCGAAGACCGTCGCGCGCATGCTCGAGCTGATCAAGAGGAACTTCTACAACGGCCTGCGCTTCCATCGCTCCGAGATGAATCTCGTCCAGGTGGGCGATCCCGTGTCGCGTGATATGTCGAAGGAGGCGTGGTGGGGGCGCGCCGGCAGCGGCACGCCCATCGGCGCCGCGGAGATCACCAAGAAGCGCCGCCACCTGGCCGGTGCCGTCGCCATGGCCCATTCCGGTGATCCGAAGTTCGCCGACAGTCAGTTCTACATCGTGACGAAAGCAAGCCCCCAGCTCGATGGCAAGTACACCGTATTCGGGCGCGTGACGAGCGGCCTCGACGTCGTGATGAAGATCCGCAAGGCCGACATGCTCAAGAGGGCTTTCGTGAAGCCGTGAGCTTCGGCTGATCCGGCAGCAGCTTGACGAGACCTTTCAGGTCCGGGTAACGCTCCACGAACTGCGGTGGATATTCCCCGTCCAGATCCTGACCGAGCTGATGCTTGAGGATGGCCGCGTTGGCCACCGACTTCGCCGAAAAATGATTGTTGGCGTAGAGATACGCCTTCTTCACTTCGCGCGACGCGAGCTTCGCCGCCTCCGCGAACGGTTCGAGCTCCTCGGCGGAATACAAATAGTTATAGCGATCTTCCGAAGAATCGTGCTTCCACCATTGCGCGGCGTTCCGGCCGTGCAGGCGGAGGTAGTAGAACGTGGGGGCGGCCGCGAGCAGGTCCTGCCTCACCGACGAGCGGAACTTCGGTTCATCGATCTGCGTCCATGCCGCGTCGTGTTCGCCAAGCAGCGCGAGCGTGCCGCCGGTGTCGTCGCTCCAGCTGCGGTGGCGAAGCTCCACCGCCACGGAGTGATCGCGAAACGCGCGCAGCAGCCACTCCAGGTAGCCGCGTGATTCCGGCTCGTTTTTGAAGCTGGCCGGGAACTGCGCGAGCAGCGCGCCCAGCTTGCCGGCGTTCTCGAGCGGTTCGAGCGCGGCCCGGAACTCGTCGACGTCCTTCTGCCCGAGCCGCGCGGGGTCGCCGCCGGTCGACTTCGCGAACATGTCGGGATGGGTGAACTTCTGATACAGCTTGAGCGAGAACTCGAAGCCGCGCGGCGTGCGCTCCGCCCACGTGCGCACGGCCTCGGTCGTGGGCACCCGGTAGAAGGTCGAGTTCACCTCGACGGTGTCGAAATGTTCGGCATAGAACGAGAGGTCGTCGAACTTGGGCGCACCTCGTGGACGGCGGCCGATCTTTTCCGGGTAGAAGATGCCGTTCCAGGTGCCCTTGCCGGCTGGATAGCTCCAGCCCGACGTGCCGACGCGAATCTTTGACGATGCTGGAGTCACTTCAGGTGAGGGGGCGGGAATGCGGCGCGCGTTCGCACCCGGTTCCGGATCGCTCAGAGTTTCTCGTACTCGTTCTTGTCGAAGCCGAACACGACCTTGCTGCCTCGAACGAGGATCGGCCGCTTGATCAGGTTTGGCTGCTCCATCATCAGGTCGATGGCCGCCCGTTTCGATGCCGGCAGCGGTCGTTCCTTGAAGACAGGGCTGCGCGTGCTCACGAAATCGAGGAACCGCTTCTCGTCGATGTGCCGTTCGAGAAACGCTCGATCCGGCGGGTTCTTGTTGATGTCCCGCTCGTCCACGTCCACGTGTCGCTCGTCCAGAAACCTTCTGGCGTTCCGGCACGTGGTTCAGGTGGGCTTCCAGAAGAACAGCGGTTTGACCATGCGGCATTGTAGGGCATTTGTAGATCGGGGGGGCGGCCGAGTTTGTACAATGGAGGATCGGAGTGCTTCGATGTCAGTTTCCAGTTGCATGTTGCCAGTAGCCAGCATTTCCAAACTGGTAACCAGCAAGCGATCACGGGAACCTGGAAACTGGCAGCTGGAAACAGGAAAGCGACCTGGTGCGCGAAGCCCCTCGGATCTAGTTTAGTGCTGACCATCAACGAGATCTTTCACTCGATTCAGGGGGAGTCCACCCACGTCGGACGTCCGTGCGTCTTCGTTCGCCTCACCGCCTGCAACCTGCGCTGCTCGTGGTGCGACACGCCGTATGCCTTCACCGAAGGCAAGCGGATGTCGCTCGACGAGGTGCTGGTCCAAGTGGACGCGTATGACTGCGATCTCGTCGAGATCACGGGCGGGGAGCCGCTGCTGCAGCAGGAGGTGTATCCGCTCATGGAGCGGCTCATCGAGAGCGGCCGCACGGTGATGGTGGAAACGGGCGGCCACATGAGCATCGAGCGCGTGCCCGCCCCGGTCATCAGGATCGTGGACGTGAAGTGCCCGGGCAGCGGGGAAGCGCACCGCAACCACTGGGCCAACCTCCAGTACCTGTCGCCGCACGACGAGGTCAAGTTCGTCATCAAGGATCGCGGCGACTACGACTACGCGCGGGAGGTCGTCGCCCGCCACGCGCTCGCCCGGCGCGTCTCGGCGGTGTTGTTCTCGCCGGTGCATGGCGTGCTGGACGCAAAGGAGCTGGCCGCCTGGATTCTGGCGGATCGCCTCGACGTGCGCCTGCAGCTGCAGGCGCACAAGTTCATCTGGGGCGCCGACGTGCGCGGGGTGTAGTTGAGAGCGATCGTCCTCCTCAGCGGAGGCCTCGACTCGTATACGGCCGGCGCGATGGCGGCGCGCGAGGGTTACGAGCTTTACGCGCTCACGATCCGGTACGGTCAGGTGCACGCGCGTGAAGTGGATGCCGCGCGCCGCGTGGCGAAGGCGCTCGGCGTGGCACGTCACATCGAGCTCGACATCGATCTCGCATCGTTCGGCGGGTCGGCGCTCGTCGGCGACGGCGAGATCCCGAAGGACCGCAAGCTCGATCATCACGACATTCCCTCGACCTACGTGCCGGCGCGGAACACCGTCTTTCTCTCGCTGGCCCTGGCCTGGGCTGAAGTCGTCGGCGCCACGGCGGTCGTCCTTGGCGTCAACGCGCTCGACTACTCAGGGTACCCGGATTGCCGCCCCGAGTACCTCGAGGCCTTCGAACGGCTTGCCGCGCTCGCCACCCGAGCCGGCGTCGAGGGCCGACCGCTGCGCTTGATGGCACCGCTGCTGCACATGTCCAAGGCGGAGATCGTGCGTACCGGCCTCGCCCTCGAGCTCGACTATGGCCTCACGCACAGCTGCTACGATCCCCGTCCGGACGGCGGTCCGTGCGGACGATGCGACAGTTGTCGGCTGCGTGCACGAGGGTTCAGCGAAGCCGGTGCGATCGATCCGCTGACGGCCTGAGGCGTACAAGGAGTCGTTGCCGCAAGAATGCCCCCTGGCTACAAGCTGGCCGCCCGCGAGGACTTTTGACTGACCGTCTCTATTACACCGACCCGTACCTCACGCAATTCGAGGCTGCCGTGCTCGATGTCCGCGACGCCGGCGGCCGGAGCACTGTCGTGCTCGATCGTACGGCGTTCTACCCCTCGTCCGGCGGCCAGCCCTTCGATACCGGCTCGCTCGCCGATGCCCGTGTTGTCGAGGTCGTGGACGGCGAGGATGGGACGGTCCTGCACGTCATCGAGGGCCCGGCGCCGGCGGGACGAGTGGCGGGCCGGGTGGACTGGCCGCGTCGATTCGAGCACATGCAGCAGCACACGGGGCAGCACGTGCTGTCGGCGGCATTCGAGCGACTCGCCGGCGTGCGCACCGTCAGCTTTCATCTGGGTTCGGATGCGTCGACGATCGATCTCGCGCGGGAGGTTACACCCACGGAGATTGCCGCCGCCGAAGACGCCGCGAACGGGGTGATCTGGGAGGACCGTTCCGTCACGATCCGCTTCGTCGATGCAGCGGAGGCCGCCGCGCTGCCGCTTCGCAAGGAGTCGGCCCGCACCGGCGCGCTGCGCATCGTCGAGATCGACGGGATCGACGTGTCGGCCTGCGGCGGCACGCACGTCGCGCGGACCGGCGCGATCGGCATCGCGGTCGTGTCGTCGTGGGAGCGCTTCAAGGGTGGAACGCGTCTCGAGTTCCGCTGCGGCGTCCGCGCGCTCCGCGCGCATCGGTTCCTGCGGGACACTGTCGCCGCCGTCGTGCGGCTCGCCTCCGTCGCGCCCGGTGAGCTGGCCCAGGGCATCGAGCGAATCCAGTCCGAGAACAAGGAGATGAAGCGCCGGGCGATCGATCTCGAGTCGCGCCTGGCTGGCCATGAAGCCGGACGGCTGGCGGCGACCGCCATCGAGGCGGGCGGCATTCACGCCGTTGTCAGCGAGGTGCCTGGCTTCGAGATGAACGGCATCAAGACCATCGCTCAAAGCATTACCTCGCGTCCTGCGTACGTGGCGATTCTCTGGACCGCGGCAACCCCCGCATCCGTCGTCGTCGCGAGAGCCGCCGGCGTTGCCCTCGATGCTGCAGGCCTGCTAAAGGCGCTCATCGCGAAGCTCGGAGGCAAAGGCGGCGGCCGTCCCGAGCTCGCGCAAGGCACCCTGACCGCCACCCGCGCGCAGATCGTCGAGGCCGTGAACGAGTTGTTGGCGCAGGGAAGGAAGTAAGGAACGGGGGAACTGAGGAAGTGGGGAGCTCGGGAACTGGGGAAGTGTGCTACGCGTGGCTTCCGCCGTTAGAGCGCGTGAATAATTGTGGCTTCCGGCTTCAGCCGGAAGAACTTTCGCGGAGATCTTCCGCCTGAAGGCGGAAGCCACCCGCTCGGCGGACGATTGATTCACACGCTCTGAACCCGGAAGCTGGTAACTGCAAAGCGCACGACTGGAAACTGAAAGCTGGAAGCTGGAAGCTGGAAGCTGGAAGCTGGAAGCTGGAAGCTGATGATGAAACGTGTGGTGATGGTCGCCGTGATTGTTCTGATCGTCGCGGCGGCGGGGTGGGAGTTCTGGCGCATGCGCCACAGGGCGGAGGTGGCCGCAGGGCCGGCTGCGACTGTGGCCGGCGCCGAGTGGCTCGATCTGCTGCATAGCCGGAACCCGCGCGACGTCGAGAAAGCGACCCAGCAGGTCACCTCTCTGGGTGCCGCCGCGCTGCCGGTGATCCAGGCGACCCTCCGCGATCCGCAGGCTGAAGCGGAGCGGCTCAAGGCGTCGCTCAAGGCGGTTGGCATCCTCGGCCAGACCGCGGCGCCGGCGATCGACGAAGTGGCGGCCGTGCTCGACGAGCCTGGTCTGACCGCCGAGGCGGCTATCGCCCTCAGCTACATGGGGCCGACGGCGCTCGATCCCCTCGAGGAGGCGCTCGACGATGACGACCCGGTCGTCAGGCGTGAAGCGCTGCGATCGATCGGCAAGCTGAAGGAGCGTGCGCCGCTGGAAGGCCGCATGGTCCTCCCGGTGCTCGTCGAGTGCATGACGGATCCGGACCCCGGCGTGCGCGCGGTCGCGGCGACATACCTCGGCATCATCCACGAGGGCGCGAGCGACGCAATCCCGGCGCTCATCGCCGGCCTGAACGATGCCGACCCCGAGGTGCGCCGCGCGTCGGCCGCCGCGATCGGCTCCTTCGGCGACGCCGCCGCGCCCGCGCTGCCGGCGCTCAAGAAAGCGGCCTCAGATCAGCACGACGATGTCGCGCAGGAGGCGGGGCAGGCAATTGTAAAGTTGCAGAAATAG
>JBOGIX010000600.1:0-2214 GCA_050744685.1 Vicinamibacterales bacterium
CCGACGGGGGCAGCGGGCGCTGACCGCGCACGAGCGCATGAGAATCCTGTTCATCGGTGACATCTTCGCCAAGCCGGGGCGCGAGCTCGTACGTCGCGCGCTGCCCGCGCTCGTCGAGCAGCGCGACATCGACTTCGTCATCGCCAACGTCGAGAACTCCGCCGCCGGTTTCGGTGTCACCGGGGACATTGCCGAAGTGATTCTCGGCTACGGCGTGGACGTGATGACGTCGGGCAACCACGTCTGGGACAAGAAAGAAGTCCTCGACTACCTGCCGCGGCAACAGCGCCTGCTCCGTCCCGCGAACTTCCCCGCCGGCGTCCCCGGCCGCGGCGCGTATCTCGCCACGACTCGCGCCGGCGAATCGGTTGGTGTCGTCAACATCATGGGGCGCGTGTTCATGACGCCTCTCGACGACCCCTTTGCCGTGGCGGTCCGCGAGATCGAGGCGCTCCGCGCGAGGACGCGCATCGTGATCGTGGATTTCCACGCCGAGGCCACCTCGGAGAAGGTGGCGATGGCATGGCACCTGGACGGCCGCGCGACCGCCGTGCTCGGCACGCATACGCACGTGCAGACGGCCGACGAGCGCATCCTTCCCAAGGGCACGGCGTGCTTGACCGACGTCGGCATGACCGGCCCGCACGATTCGATCATCGGCGTGACCACCGAGATCGCGCTGGGAAGGTTCCTGACCGGGATGCCCGCCCGGTTCGAGGCAGCCACGGGCGTCGCGCGGCTGAACGCCGCGATCATCACCGCGGATCCCGCCACAGGACGCGCCACAGGGATCGAACGCCTGAACATGTCCGCCGAGGAGGTCGAACAGATGGCGACCCGCGGAATGGCGGCCACACGAAGCTGACGAGGCGCCCGACGCTCGTCCGAAGCCACGCCACGATGCTGTCCTGACCGATGCCCGATCTCTTCGACCTGCCATTCGAGGAAGACCCCGGCGCGGCTGACGCGCAAGCGGAGCCGCGCGCGCGCCAGCGCGACAGACGGCGCGTGCTGACGGTCTCCGAGCTCACCAGCAGCATTCGCGCGACGCTCGAATCCGGATTCGACGAGCTCTGGATCGAAGGAGAGATCTCCAACTGCCGCGTCTGGAACACCGGCCACGTCTACTTCACGCTGAAGGACGCCGGCGCGCAGCTGAAGGCGGTGATGTTCCGGTCGGCGTATCGCTATCTCAAGTTCAAGATCGAAGACGGGTTGCACGTCGTGGCGCGCGGCCAGTTGAGCGTGTACGAGCCGAAGGGCGAGTACCAGCTGGTCTGTGAACATCTCGACCCGCACGGCCGCGGCGCGCTGCAGCTGGCGTTCGAACAGTTGAAGCGGAAGCTGCAGGCCGAAGGGCTGTTCGCGCGCGCGCGCAAGCGGCCGATTCCGGCGCTGCCCCGCAAGATCGCCATCGTCACGTCGCTCGACGGCGCGGCGCTCAAGGACATCATCAAGGTGCTGCACCGCCGGCATCCGCGCGCGCACCTCGTGGTGCGTCCGGTCCGGGTGCAGGGCGAGGGCGCCGCCGACGATATCGCTCGCGCCTTGAAAGCGGTCGCCGGCGTTCCCGGCGTCGACGTCGTCATCATCGGGCGCGGCGGCGGATCCATCGAGGATTTGTGGGCCTTCAACGAGGAGCGGCTCGCGCGTGCGATCGTGGCATCGCCGGTCCCGGTGATCTCCGCGGTCGGGCACGAGGTCGACGTGACGATCGCCGATTACGTCGCGGACCTGCGTGCGCCCACGCCGTCGGCGGCCGCCGAAATGGTGGTCACGGCCCACCAGGAGTTCTGTTCGCGCATCGATCGGCTGGGTGAGCGGCTGCACGCGGCGTTGCGTCACGACATCCAGCGCCGCCAGCATCACCTTCACTTGCTGACCAGCCGCCGCGGGCTTGCCGGCTGGCAGGTCCGTGTGGCCATGCAGGGGCGGCACGTATCGGAGCTCACGCATGCGCTGCGGCGATCGGCCTCGTTGCTCGTGGCGCGGCGGTTGCGCGAGCACCAGGCGCGGCACTCGCGGCTCGAATCGAAGGACGTCCGGCGCAGCCTCGCGGGCATCCGCGGACGGCTCGTGGCCGCCGACGCCCGTCTTCACGCCGCCGCGGGGCGCAGCGCCGAGCGTGCGCAGGGGCGTCTCTCGGCGTTGGCGGCACGGCTCGAGACGCTGAGCCCGCTGTCGGTGCTCGCGCGCGGTTACGCGGTCTGCTGG
>JBOGIX010000601.1:0-3864 GCA_050744685.1 Vicinamibacterales bacterium
CTGTTGCGCGCAACGACGGTCGAATTGCACAAGCTCGAGCATCGAGTGCCCTTTCTGGCAACCACTGCGAGCATCACGCCCTTCATCGGTCTCTTCGGCACGGTGTGGGGGATCATGATCTCGTTCCAGGGGATTGCCGGCTCCGGAAACGCCGGGCTGTCAATCGTCGCGCCCGGCATTGCCGAGGCGCTGGTGGCCACGGCGGCGGGGCTCTTCGCGGCAATCCCGG
This sequence comes from Vicinamibacterales bacterium, assembly GCA_050744685.1. Taxonomy (GTDB): domain Bacteria; phylum Acidobacteriota; class Vicinamibacteria; order Vicinamibacterales; family 2-12-FULL-66-21; genus JACCXG01. The sequence continues at coordinate 230 of JBOGIX010000601.1, forward strand.
CGGTGTACTTCTACAACCTGTTCACGAACAAGGTGAAGAAGTTCGCGGCCGAGATGGACGACTTCTCCCTGGAGTTCCTGAACATCTCCGAGCGGAATTTCACGTAGGTCAGGCATGCCGAAAGTCCATCAGACGGGGGGAGGCGGCGGCGGGCGCCGCGGCCGCGGGCATCGCGTGGCCAGCTCCCTCGCCGAGATCAACGTCGTCCCGCTGGTCGACGTGATGCTGGTGCTGCTCGTGATCTTCATGGTGACCGCGCCGATGATGCAGCAGGGGCTGGCGGTGAACCTGCCGCAGTCGCGCCGCGCCGATCCGGTGAACGCGCAGCCGCTCTACGTCACGATCCCGGCGGACTTCGCGCAGCGGAAGTTCGTGCAGATCGGCGATGAGTCCGTGCGTCTCGAGGTGTTGAGCGAGCGGGTGCGGCAGGCGATGCTGCCACGCGAGGACAAGTCGCTGTTCATCAGGATGGACGCGTCGGTGACCGCGCAGGACATCTTCACCGTGTTCGATGAGTTGAAGCGCGCCGGCGTCGACAAGATCGGCATGTCCTCACGGCCGGTGGGAGTGCGGTAAGCGTGCAGGAAGCAGTCAGCGGCATCCTCAACGATCGCGCGAGGGAGGCGGAAGGCCTCAGCCGCATGTTCGCCGTGTCGCTCGGCATTCACATCATCCTGCTTGGCGGGATCTGGCTGATGCCCGCGAGCTGGCGGACCGACGAGCAGGGCCCGCGCGACGTGATGACGATTTCGCTCGGTGGTCCCGAGGGGCCGGACACCGGCGGCATGACGTCGATGGCGGACCGGGCAATACAGGAGGTCGCGAAGCCGACGGCGCCGAAGGCGATCGAGACCCCGCCGGCCGCGAAGCGGCCCGAGATGGTGGAGCCCGAACGCACGGCCAAGCCCACGCCGCCCAAGCCGGTGAAGAAGCCGGACGAGCGTTCGACGACGCGTGCGCCGTCGACCGGAGCGGAAATCAAGACGGGATCGGCGAAGGTGACGACCGGCGGCGCGGCTATTCCGTTCGGCGGACTGGCACAAGGGGGCGGCGGCGCCGGCGGCGTCACGGTCAACGTGCAGAACTTCTGCTGCCCGGCCTACCTGACGCAGATGATCCAGATGATCCGCCGCAACTGGAACCAGAAGCAGGGGGCGGCGGGACAGTCGATCGTGAAGTTCACGATCCGCCGCGACGGGATGCTGACCAACGTGGAGCTGACGCAGTCGAGCGGCCAGGCGCTGCTCGATCTCGAGGCGCGGCGCGCCGTACACAACACGCAGCAGCTGCCGCCGCTGCCGCGGGAGTTCACCGAACCAAGCCTGACCATTCATCTCACTTTCGACTATCAGCGCTGATGACATCACCACGCTTCATGCTCTCGATCGGCACCGTCGCCGCGGCGTTCGTGCTGAGCCTTCACGCGGCACCGCAGCAGTCGCCGGCGGGCCAGCAGACCTCTCCCCCACCGCAGCAGCAGAGCGAGATCAAGCTGACGATCAGCGGCAGCAGCCCGGGCCTGCCGCCGAAGCTGGCGGTGCCGGCGTTCATCCCGCTCACCAACGATGCAGAAACTGCCGCGGCGGCGAAGGTCATCGGCGAGGTGCTCTGGGACGACCTCGAATTCGAAAAAGAGTTCTACATGATCCCGCGGGACACGTATCGCAGCATCCCGCAGCCGGCGTCGCTCGATCAGGTGCCGCTGGATCGCTGGAAGGAGCTCGGCGCCGACGGTGTGCTCGTGGGCAGCGTGACCAAGACCGCCAAGGGCGTCACGGTCCACATGCGACTGCTCAACGTCGGCACGGGGGCGCCGGCGATGGCGAAGGAATACAGCGGATCGGCGCGCACGGTTCAGCCCGCCGAGAGCCGGCAGTACGCGCATACCATCGCCGACGAGATTCACAAGGAACAGCGGGCGCTGAACGGCATCGCGCGCACCAAGATCGCGTTCACGTCCGATCGCGACGGGGAGCGCATCCGCGGGCCGCTGGCCGACCGCGGCATCTCCAATCTGTACATCGCCGACTACGACGGGGCACGGCAGACCCGCATCACCATGTCGCGCGCGCTCGACATCTCCCCGATGTGGGCGCCCGACGGGCGGACGATCGCGTTCTCTTCCTGGCGCTCCGGCTACCAGGACATCTATCTGCTCTTCCCCTACCCGGGGTCGCCGATTCAGAACCCGACGCGCGGCACGCCCGAGAAACAGAGCTGGCTCCCGGCCTGGTCGCCGAACGGCGAGAGGCTCGCGTTCACGACGACCCGCGATGGCGGCAATGCAGAGATATATGTGATGAACCGCGACGGCGGCGGCGTGCAGCGGTTGACGAACCACCCGGGGATCGATTCGACGCCGACGTGGTCGCCGACCGGCACGCAGATCGCGTTCGTCTCGGACCGCACCGGGAACCCGCAGGTCTACATCATGAATGCGGACGGCACCGGTGTGCAGCGGATCACGAACGAATCGCACGCCGATCGGCCGACGTGGTCGCCGGCGCCGCTGAACGAGATTGCCTACTCGGCGCGCCTCGGCGGCGGCAACGTGATCAAGGTGTACGACTTCTCCACCGGAGGTGTACGCCAGCTCACGGACGGCATCGGCACGAGCGAGAGCCCGACGTTTTCGCCGAACGGGCGGCACGTCGCGTTCACGTCGACGCGCGCCGGCAAGGAGCAGATCTTCACGATCCATCGGGACGGGTCGGGCCTGAGGCAGGTTACCCGCACGGGTACGAACCGGTATCCGAATTGGTCGAGGTAGTACGGGGGTTCAGGGTGCAAGGTTCAGGGTTCAGCCGTTCAGTGTGGGTTCAGGGTTCAACGGGACAGGGTTTCACGGTTCACGGTACTCGCGCGGAGCGCAGGAGAGATTGACCAGCGATGATCAACAGACAGCCACTTCCGTTTGCCGTCGTGATGGCGGTCCTGCTCGTCGGCGCATGCGCGAAGCGGACACCGCCGATTGCCAAGCCTACTCCGCCGCCGCCCGGGACTTCGACGGATGCGTCACGGACGCCGGCGCCGCCGACGCCGGTGGAGGAACCGCGGCCGGTGCCGCCGGAGCCGGTCGCCGACGATCCGATCGCCAGCCGGGACATCGGCGACATCAACAAGAACTCGCCGTTCCAGCCGGTGTTCTTCGCGTTCGACAGCTCGGAGATCGAAGGCGCGTCTCAGCAGGCGTTGAACGCCAACGCCGAGATTCTGAAGAAATACACGACCTGGGTGATCACCATCGAGGGGCACGCCGACGAGCGGGGTACGGCCGAGTACAATCTGGCGCTCGGGGAGCGCCGCGCGATGTCGGCGCGGACGTATCTCGTGTCGCTCGGCATCCCCGCCGACCGCCTCAGGACGGTCAGCTACGGCAAGGAGTTCCCGTTCGATCCCGGGCACGACGAGGCGGCGTGGGCGAAGAACCGCCGGGCGCAGTTCGTGCTTACCAGCAAGTAGTGGACCCGATTGCCGACGGCTGAAGAGCACAGGCTCTGCACGCGTTCTGCAGAGGCGAGCGAAGGACAGGAGAAGAGGTCATGAAACGGTTGGGCGCAGCGGTTGCGGTCGCGGCATTCCTGCTCGGTCCGGGGCCGGCCTTCGCGGCGAACAAGGAGCAGCAGCTGCTGATG
>JBOGIX010000602.1:0-3037 GCA_050744685.1 Vicinamibacterales bacterium
CCGTGGGACCAGGCGCTCGAAGTGATCCTGCGCGGCAACTCCCTCGACTACACGGTCGACGGCACCATCGTCCGCATCGCGAGAATCGACACGCTTCGGAAGGAGCAGGACGCGCGGACGAAGCTCGCCCAGTCGGCGGCGCAGGCCGGCGCGCTGGCGGTGCGCACCTACACGCTCAGCTACGCCAAGGCGGAGCAGGCGGCGCCGCTCATCAAGAGCGCCGTGCTGTCGCAGCGTGGCAACGTCCAGATCGACTCGCGGACCAACACGCTGATCATCACCGACCTGCCGGCCCGGCTCGACACGGTCAATCAGCTGCTCGCGACCATCGACCGCGCAGAGCCGCAGGTCGAAATCGAGGCGCGCATCATTACGACGACGCGCGAGTTCGCGCAGGCGCTGGGCGTGCAGTGGGGCTTCAACGGGCGGGTGAATTCCACTATCGGCAACACCACCAACATGGCGTTCCCGAACAACGGATCGCTCGGCGGCCGCACCGATGCCGCAGGCACGGCGGTGAATCTCGGCGTCGGCGGCGCGACGAGCGCGGTCGGCCTGGCCATGGGCGCCATCAACGGCGCGTTCAACCTGGATGTCGCCCTCTCGGCGCTCGAGCGGACCGGCAAGGGACGCATCCTGTCCACGCCGCGCGTGACCACGCAGAACAACGTCGAGGCGGAGATTACGCAGGGCGTGCAGATTCCCGTCCAGACCGTGGCCAACGAAACAGTCACGGTCACGTTCAAGGACGCCGCGCTGACGCTCAAGGTCACGCCGCAGATCACCGCGGCCAACACCGTGATCATGCAGATCACGCTCGAGAACGCCAGCCCCGGCGCCCTCGTCGAGATCTCGGGCGGCACGGTCCCCTCCATCGACACGCAGCGCGCCATCACGCGCGTCCAGGTCAGCGACGGCATGACGACGGTGATGGGCGGCATTTTCGTGAGCCGCGAACAGACCACTCACGACAGGACGCCGATGCTGCACCGCATTCCGTTCCTCGGCTGGCTGTTCAAGAGAGACAACCAGGTCGACGAGAGCCGCGAGCTGCTGATCTTCATCACGCCGCGCATTCAAAAGGGCTGAAGAGTATGAAGGCTACGTTTCTGCGCCGCATCGGGATTCTTGCGCTCACGCTCGCCGCAGCGTCGTGCGGCAGCACGGTCCGCGAAGGCACCGGCACATCGTTTCTGATCATCCGCGGGCTCGAGGCGGCATCCGGCGCGACGCCCGACGAGTTCAGCGGCACGCTGAACTCGGATGTCATCACCATCGTCGATGACGTGCCGACCATCTTCAACGACGTCGCCGTGGTCACGTTCGGCCTCGGCGTCAAGGATCCCGGATCTGCGACCAGCCCGAACGCGCCGACGCAGAACCAGTCGATCACGGTTGACCGCTACAGCGTGCGGTACATCCGCGCCGACGGGCGGAACACGCCCGGCGTGGACGTGCCATACGGCTTCGACGGCAGCTTCACCGTCACCGTCGGCGAGCAGGACGTCGAAGGCGCATTCCAGCTCGTTCGCCACCTTGCCAAGCAGGAGGCGCCGCTGGCCACCCTGGCGACGAGTCCGGTGGTCATCGCAACCATTGCAGAAATCACGTTCTACGGCCGCGATCTCACCGGTCACGAAGTCACGGCCGTCGGACGCATTTCGATCGACTTCGGCAACTTCGGCGACCCTGACCAGTAAGTCCGGCGGCCAATCATGTTCGGGACGAAAATGACGACATCACCTCTCAACCGGTACGTAGTCACCCTCGTGCTCGCCGCGGTATCGACTGCGGCCTGCACGATGAAGAAACAGGAAGCGCCCGAGCTGTCCGGTCCGTCGGAGTTCGGCACTTCCATCGTGGTCGCCGTGACGCCGGACGTGCTCAAGCAGGACGGCGCGTCGCAGAGCATGATCACGGTGACCGCGCGAGGGCCCAATGGCGCACCGCTTTCAGGAGTTCCGCTGCGCGCGGAAATCACGGTTCGCGGCATCGTCACCGATTTCGGCAAGCTGTCGGCCACGAGTGCAGTGACAGGCAGCGACGGCCGGGCGACCTTCAGTTACACCGCTCCGCTCGGAGCCGAGTTCGTCCTCGAAGAGTCCACGATTGTGAGTATTGCCGTCACTCCGGTGGGGAACGACTTTGGCAACGCGACGCCGCGTTTTGCGTCGCTCCGCCTCGTGGCAATCGGCACGGTATTGCCACCGGTCGCTGGATTGGAGGCGAGATTCACGTTCAGCCCGGCTTCACCGAAGCAGGATCAGACGGTGTTCTTCGACGCCTCGCCCAGCCAGGCGCCAGCGGGCAATCCGATCGCAACGTATTCATGGGACTTCGGTGACGGCAGTACCGCGTCAGGGCGCACCGCGACGCACTCATACGATGAGCCCGGCACATATCGCGTAACGCTGACTGTCGCCGATCAAAGCGGCCGGAGTGACGTCAGTGAACCGGAGGACATTGAAGTCACTGCGGAAGAGGTCGTGGCGCCGACGGCCGTGATTGACGTTTCGCCAACCGATCCCCTGCCGAACACAGCGGTGAACTTCAGCGGCGTTCGGTCGACGGCTGCCCCGGGCCATCAGATCGAAAGGTATCAGTGGGACTTCGGCGACGGCTCGCCGTTGGCGACAGGTTCGCGTGTCGCGCACACTTACCCAAGAGAGGGAACCTACACAGTGACCCTCACGGTTACCGACGATGATGGTGTGCAGGGGACGGCAGCGGCCCCCGTCCCGGTCAAGGTGCCCGAGGACGACTCGCTGACCGGCCGGCGGTGATAAACTGCCGCGGTCGCGGATCGCCGCCCCCGCACGGGAATGGCTGAGAGCTCACGCATCGAAGAACTGCGACGCCGGGTCCAACTGGATCCGGCGTCGATTGCTTTTGCGGCCCTCGCCGAGGAGTACCGCCGCGCCGGGCGGAACGAGGAGGCGGTGAGCGTGTGCCGCGCCGGCCTGCAGCGGCACCCTGCCTACCTTTCCGCGCGCGTCACGCTCGGGCGCGCGCTCCTTGAAATGGGCCAGTTCGAGGA
>JBOGIX010000603.1:0-8162 GCA_050744685.1 Vicinamibacterales bacterium
GCTGAAGCCGGAAGCCACACATTCATCCACACGCTCTAACGCGGTGGCGCCAGGCTCCCGGTCGAGGTGGGATCAGATCCGGTGCGCGTCAGGGATCTGACGCCCGCGTCCAGCACGAGGGCAGCTCGGCGGAGCGCGGCCGACAGCCGGTCGGCGGCCAGCACGAGCTGACCGGCGTCGTGAACTTCAAGGGCGGCCGCCAGCCCTGGCAGCACCTCCGGTTGATAGTTGAACTTCGGCGCGTGTATCAGATGGCGGTACCACGTTCGCCCCGGGAGTCCCTCCGGGTCGAGAAACGCGCGTTCGAAGGTGAGCAGGCGCTGGTTGACCTGCTCGAGCCCTTGGCGATCCCCGGCGTGCAGGGCCCGCGTCCGTCGATCTTCGAGCGCACGCGCGGCAGCTTCAAGTGTCTTCGCCGCCTCGCCGACCCCGCGCATCGAGCGCTGTACCCGCGCATCCGATTCCATCGACGCCGGCACTCGCCGGCCGAGCTCGGCAACGAACTCTTCGATCGCGGTTGCGGTTGTCACCGGATCGAGCGGCAGCGACTCCGCATCAGTCAGCCGCAGCAGGGCCAGCCCCCACAGCTGAACCAGGGCGCGGTGATACCGAAAACCCGGATCTCCGAAGCGCGCAACCCACGCATGCGTGTCGTAAGCGGAGTGATACACGCCGTGGGGACCGTCGAACGCGACATCAGCAACCGGGATCCCGAGAAAGTTCAGGAACACGGTGTAGTCAGAGCCGCCGCCCGGGCGAGCGTCGATGAACCGTATGTCGCCTGCATCCGCCACGCCGCCGCGCTCGGCGGTCCATCGTTCCCGCGCAACAGCAGCAACGGGAACTCCCGCAGCGGGATCCCGCACCGCCTGCGCGACCTCCGCAAGCAGGCGTGCGAGCGAGGGGTTTGCCGCCGCCACGAATTTCTGACCGGACGCCGCGCTGTCCACGTTCAGATAGGCCACGGCATCGGTGCGCAGCCACGTTTGATTCTCTTCTCCCCACTCTGTCGACGAGGTCAGCGCGAACTCCTCGGCGTCCCAGCTCGCGAGCATGATCGACCGTCGCGGCTCCCATCCGCTGCGCCGCATCACGCCGAGGCACCGCGCCAGTTCGAGCAATGCGGCCGTACCGCTCGACGGGTCCGCGCCGCCAAAAACCCATGCATCGCGGTGATTGCCGGCGATCACGATCCGGTCCGGCGACTCCGTACCTTCGAAGACGCCGGTCACCGTCCACACCGGCCTGACCTCATCGTCTGATTGCACGCGCAGGCGGACGCGCGCCGGACCGGGGCCCGCCCGGAACTCGATCGGCAGCGCGCTCTGCCAGTCAGGAGGCACACGGGGACCGGCGAGCGCCTCGAGGATCGGCCGCGCGTCGACGGCGGAGAGAGGCGCGCTGATGATCTGCGGCAGTGACGGCGCCTCTTTCTTCCCGATACGCCGTGCGCCGGCGGTTGACGCCCATCCCGGCGTCAACGGATCGCCGGGAACCAGAAAGTCATAGATCACTCCGCCGCGCTCGAGCCGCGTGTCCGGACCCCAGGGGCCGTCCGGATAGACCAGACCGGATGCGGATCCGTTCGCGGCCGGATCCGGGTAGATCAGGATGCCGGCGGCACCACGCTTCTCCGCGCGCCACGCCTTTGCGCCCCTGTAGCTGTAGGACACGGTCTGCTTGACCAGCACGATCGCGCCCCGGATGTCGATGCCCTGCGAGGCGAGCCAGTCGTAGTCTGCTTCCTCTCCGGCGCCGGCATACACGACCGGGGCAGTCACGTCGCCCGAGGCCGAGTACGCGTGATACGCCGGGTCGATGGACGGTTCATGGCGCGAAAGGTCAGAGTCGCTTGCGGGAATCGGCTCGCGCATCGACGCCCGCCACGATCTCGGGTGCGTCATCTCGACGCTGATCTCGATCGGACGCGGGAGCAGCACGTCGTGACGCGTGAGGCGAACGTCCTGCATGCCGGCGTCCCGGAATTGCTGCGCGACGTAGTCGGCGAGCTCGCGATTGCGCGTCGACCCCGCGGGATGCGGCTCGCCGGTCAGAAAACGGTGCGTGTCGCGGATGACGGCGGTGTCGGGGAACGCGAGGAAACGCTGTTCCAGCTCGAGATGTGCGCGAGCCGACGCGCGGGAGAAACCGAACAGGCGCCCGCCCTCGGGGCGCGGCAGCGTCAGCGCTACCGCCAGCAGCACGGCCACGCCGGCGGCGATCAGAAGCCGCACGTCCTCCTACCCCCTCAGCGCCTTTACGATCTCCCGCGCCGCATTCCGGCCCGGCGCGCCCGTGATTCCCCCGCCCGGGTGCGTGCCGGCGCCGCACAAGAACAGCCCCTCGATCGGCATGCGGTACTGCGCCCAGCCGAGCACTGGTCGCATCGTGAACAGCTGATCAAGCGAGAGCTCGCCATGATGGATGTGACCGCCCGTCAAACCGTACGCGCTCTCCAGGTCGAACGGGGTCAGCACCTGGCGGTGCTCAATCGTGTTCGAGATGCCGGGCGCGTAGTGCTCGAGCGTTCGCACCACGCTGGCGCCGAGCTGATCCGCCATCGCCGGCCACACCTGATCCTTGGCGAGCCGGTAAGGCGCGAACTGCATGCAGATCGACATCACATGGCGTCCCGGCGGGCAGAGCGACGGATCGAGCAGCGACGGGATGGTGATGTCGAGATACGGCTCGGCAGAGATCTGTCCGTACTTCGACGCATCGAACGCGCGCTCCAGATAGTCGATGTCCGGGCCGATGTGGATGCGCCCGCCGAGCACGTCCGGAGTCACCGATCCCGCGAAGGCCGGCAGCGTGCCGAGCACGAGATTGACCTTCGCCACGACGCCGGGCGCGCGGTAATTCCGGACGCGCTGGAGGAACCCAGGGTCGAGCTCGGTTGGATCCACCAGGCCGAGCAGCGTACGCCGTGGATCGGCCCCGGACACGACCGCGCGCGCCGGGATCTCCGTACCATCCTCGAGCGCCACGCCGACCGCACGTCCGTCCCGCACGAGGACACGCGATACCGGAGCGTCGACACGGATCGTGGCGCCTGCCTCACGCGCCGCCTCAGCGAGCGCGCGCGTCAGCGCACCCGGGCCCCCTTTTACCCTGATTCCGCTTCCCCCGGGCGCCGGATCCATCGCGGCGTTCATCAACAGGATGGCGCCGGTTCCCGCCGACCACGGGCCCGCGGCAACACCAAAGAGGCCGCGCGCCGCGATCGCCGCCTGCAGCAGATCGTCGGTGAACCACTCGGACACGAGATCGGCGGCGGGCATCGGCAGCCAGCGGAGCAGGCGGAACTGATCGGTCCGGCCCAGCGCGCGGAAGCGCCTTGCGGCCTGCAGGAGTTCCAGCGCGTCGGCCGCGCCGGGCGCGTCGATGGACGGCGGCGTGCGTTCGAGCAGCGGCGCCAGGAGACCGGCAATCCGCTGCAGCACGTCCGCGAACTCCGCGTAGCGCGGCGCGTCAGCGGGCGCATGCTGGCGAATCGTGTCCACCGTGCGCGGGACGTCACGGGAGAACACGAGCGCGCGGCCGTCGGGCGACAGCGCGATCAGGCGCGGGTCGGGATGAACGAACGCCACCCGATCCGCCAGCCGCATGTCGCGCACGATCGACGGCCGCATCGGCCCGATCGCGTGCGCGAGCGTCGGGCAGCGGTGACCGGGTGCGATCTCTTCGGTGACAGCTGCGCCCCCGACCACGGATCGCCGCTCCAAGACCAGGGGTCTCCAGCCGGCTCTCGCCAGATAGAACGCGGCGACCAGGGCGTTGTGCCCCGAACCGATCACGACAACGGGAGCAGCGCCGGCCTCAGGCACTGCGCCGCTTCCCCGCGTCCTTGAGCACGCGAAGCGCTGCATTCCTGCCGGGCGCGCCCATGATGCCTCCGCCTGGATGCGTGGCCGATCCGCACATATACAGGTTGCGCACGGGCGTGCGGTACTGCGCCCAGCCCGGCGCCGGGCGCAGGAAGAAGAGCTGCTCGAGCGTCAGCTCTCCCTGGAAGATGTTCCCCTCTGTCAGGCCGAACTCGCGCTCGATGTCGAGCGGCGTCAGGACCTGCCGGTGCAGGATGATGTCCCTGATGTTGGGCGCGTACTCCGCGATCGTATTGATCACGGTGTTGCCGAACGCCTCGCGTTGCTCGTCCCAGCTGCCCTCCTTCAGGTGATACGGCGCGTACTGCACGAAGCACGACATGACGTGCTTTCCCGGCGGCGCCACCGACGGATCGGTCAAGCTCGGTATCACCATGTCGATATACGGACGCCTCGAGTACCTCCCATACTTTGCATCGTCGTACGCGCGCTCCATGTAGTCGACCGTCGGGGAGATCGAGATGGCGCCGCGGAGGTGCGCCCCCGGGCCCGGACGGCAGACGAAGTCCGGCAGCGCATCGAGCGCGAGGTTCACCTTGCCCGAGGATCCGCGGAACTTGTAACGGCGCACGTCCGCAACGAACTCGTCGGGCAGGTGCTCGGCGCCGACCATCTTGAGGAAGGTCAGGCTCGGGTCGACGCTCGACGATACGACTGACGCGGTCAGGTAGTCGCCGTTGTCCAGCACGACACCGACGGCGGCGCCGTCCTTCACGATGACCCTGGAGACCGTGGTTTCGGTACGGATCTCGGCGCCCGCCTGGCGCGCGGCGGCGGCGCACGCGTTCGAGATCGCCCCGGTGCCTCCGCGCGACAGTCCCCAGGACCGGAAGGCGCCATCGATCTCTCCCATGTAGTGATGCAGGAGCACGTAGGCCGTGCCTGGCGAGCGCACGCCCAGAAACGTGCCGATGATGCCCGATGCCGCCATCGTTGCCTTGAGCACGTCGGTCTCGAACCACTGATCCAGGAAGTCGACCGCACTCATGGTCATGAGCTGGATCTGGTTGTAACGGTCTGCATCTGGCAAGGCACGGAAGCGCCGGCCAAGGGACAGGAGCGAGGCGAGCCCGCGCGGATCGAGCGACGTCGGATCCGGCGGCGTCATCGTGAGGATCGGCTTGACGAAACGGCCCATCTCGACCATCGCCTTGCCGTACTCGTCGTAAGCCTCCGCGTCCAGCTTCGAATGCCTGGCAATCTCGCGGCGGGTCCTGGCGTGATCGTTCACCCGCCACAGGTAATCGCCGCTCGGCATCGGTGTCAGCGTCCCGTCGAGCGGCAGTATCTCGAGGCCGTGACGCGGGAGATCGAGCTCGCGGATGATCTCGGGGCGAAGGAGCGACACGACGTACGAGCAGACCGAATACCTGAATCCCGGGTAGATTTCTTCGGTGACTGCGGCGCCCCCCACCACGTGCCGTCGCTCGAGCACGAGCACCTTGCGCCCGGCGCGCGCGAGATACGCCGCATGGATCAGGCCGTTGTGTCCGCCGCCGATGACGATGACGTCGTGATGCATCAAGGTGAGTTCCGCGCCGCGAGCTGGGCCATGTCTCGAACCCGTCCTGCGGTGGCACGGTCGAGGTTGAGCAGGCCTGGCGGCGCGCTCAGAGACCGGATGTGCGCGAACAGAGTAGTGCGAGCATCGAACCGGCGTATTCTACTTCGGCCGACTGGGAGCCCGGCATCGCTTCGTCAAGACCAGCGTTGCACTGATCCGCGACGCGCGAATCTGCGTCTTTCCGCCATGCCTATCGGAACCGCCGTTCACGAACGCACGCTGGCCCTCTGCGAGAGCCTCAACTTTCGCGAGTGGTCGGGCTACTACGCCGTCAGCGCCTACGAGAGCCACCACGAGCACGAGTACAACGCGATCCGCAACGCGGCCGCCCTGATCGATGTGTCGCCGCTGTTCAAGTACCTGGTGACCGGCCCGGATGCTCTCCGATTCGTCGACAGGCTGATCACGCGCGACGTCTCGAAGATGAGCGTGGGGCAGGTCTTCTACACGCCGTGGTGCGACGAGCACGGCAAGGTGATCGACGACGGAACGGTGGCGAGGCTCGGGGAGACGAGGTTCCGCTGGACGGCGGCCGACCCGAGCCTGCGCTGGTTCCGGCAGAATGCCGCGGGCGTGAACGTCAACGTCGAGGACATCTCGGAGGAGCTCGCGGCGCTCGCTTTGCAGGGACCGACGTCTGCGCGCCTCCTTCGCGCGGTCGCCGACGCGGACATCGACCACCTGAAATACTTCCGGGTCACGAGCGGCGTGGTTGGCGGCGTGCGCGTCGAGATCTCGCGGACGGGCTACACCGGCGATCTGGGTTACGAGATCTGGATGCCGGCAAAGCATGCGGTGGCAGTCTGGGACGCGCTGATGGAGGGCGGCCGGCCGTTCGACATCAGGCCCGCAGGAATGTTCGCGCTCGACGTCGCCCGCGTCGAGGCCGGGCTGCTGCTCATCGACGTCGACTTTCACAGCAGCAAGAAAGCGCAGATCGAAGCGCAGAAGTACAGCCCGTACGAGATGGGCCTGGCCCGGCTGGTCAGCCTCGACAAGGCGCGCTTCATCGGTCAGCAGGCTTTGCGCCGCGAGCAGGAGCGCGGGACCGCCCGGCAGATCGTGGGGCTCGACATCGACTGGCCCGAAGTAGAGGGCATCTACGATCGCATCGGTCTCGCACCCGCCGTCGGGGCGACGGCCTCACGGCTGGCCGTTCCCGTTTACCGGGCAGGAAAGCAGATAGGCAAGGCCACCACGACGACGTGGTCTCCGGTATTGAAACGCATGATTGCGCTGGCGACGGTCGAACGGCCGCACTACGCCCCGGCCACGAAGCTCCACATCGAGCTCACGGTGGAGGCCGTGCGTTACCGCGTGGGCGCGACGGTGGTGCCGACGCCTTTCTTCAACCCGCCCCGCAAGACGGCAACGCCTCCTCTGTGACGGCTTCTTTCAACTCCCAATCTCCAACTCCCAACTCCCAAGGCACGTGGCTCGACAGAGCCGGGCACAAGTCGAAGCAACCAGGCGGATCCTCCGACTTCCACCCAGACGGTTCGCGCCACACGCCTTGGGAGTTGGGAGTTGCCCGCCGCCGCGTGTCGAAGCAAATCAACGACACGCTCTGGCGAGGCCTCGCCGAAGCGCGCTGTCGTCGTACCGCGCGAAGGCGGGGAGGGCGGGAGTTGTTTCGAGCCCTTCATCCCTCCGCGTCGTGCAGCCGCACGATCATCCGGTCGAACGCAAACAGCAGATCCTCACGATTCGAGTACGGTCCGGGTGTGTAGGCGCGCGAGCCGATCCCCGCCTGCGACAGCTCGCAGACGTGCCAGTCCTGGCGGTTGGTCTCGTCCCAGAACGTCACGGCGTCCGACGGATCGAAGCCGTCGCGCGCCAGTTCCGCCGGATGGAAATGCCACTCGCAGATGTTGATCGTCCGATCCGGCGCGATCGGCCACAGCGTGTGCACGAGCATGTAGTCGGGGTGCAGGCTGAGGAGCATGTTCGGCAGCACGGCGTAGTAATAGACACGGCGCCGATCGTCGGACGAGAGGTCCGGCAGGAACGCTCGCGGGCAGGTGCCGTCCGCTGACATCGTCGCGACGCCCGGCCGCAGATCCATGCGGCCCCCCATGTAGGTGGCATGCAGGGGCTCGTTCTCGCCGCTCAAGTAGTGGGACAGCTTGTTCAGCGCGGGGTGCAGGTTCGGGCAATGCAGGCACTCGTTGTAGTTCTGGACGATCAGCTTCCAGTTCGCCTTGACGTCGTAGACGATGCGGTGCCCGAGCCGGAGATCCTCCATGCGCCACGGGCGGAACTTCTGCGGCAGCGGGCCAAGCTGTTCGGCCAGAGGCGTGGAATCGGCACCGAGGTTGATGAAGATGTGACCGTCCCACACGCCGGTGCCGACACGGTGCAGCGGATAGTCAGCCTTCCTGAAATGCGGCACTTCGTCCATGTGGGGGGCGCCGATCAGCTGTCCGTCCAGATCGTAAGTCCACGCGTGGTACGGGCATTGGATGCTGCCGCCGAAGGTGCCGGCCGGATCGGTGCACAGCCTGGTGCCGCGATGGCGGCAGACGTTATAGAAAGCGTTGACGCGCGAATCGCTGCGTGTGACGATGATCGGCTCGCCGAGCACCTCGCGAATGAAGTAGCGTCCCGGGGCGTTGACCTGCTCGGTGCGGCCCGCGCAGATCCACATGCGGCCGAACAGGCGGTCCATTTCCCGGTCGAAGTAGCGCCGGTCCAGGTAGTACGCCGCCGGC
>JBOGIX010000604.1:0-1405 GCA_050744685.1 Vicinamibacterales bacterium
CGCACGGCCACACCCGCCGCCGTGGCCGAAGGCATCCGCGCGGAAATCCGCCGCGCCGCGCCCGATCTGCCGATCGAGAGCACGGTGACGATGGACGAAGCGCTGGCGGCGTCGGTGGCGCAGCCGCGTTTCCGGATGGTGCTGCTGGTACTGTTCGCGATGGCCGCGACGCTGATCGCGACGTGCGGCATCTACGGCCTGATGGCCTACGCCGTGACGCAGCGCCGCCGCGAGATCGGCGTGCGCATGGCGCTCGGCGCCGATCGCCGGGACGTGCTCCGCCTCGTGCTCACGCGCGCGCTCCGCATCGTCGTCGCCGGCGTGATCGTCGGCCTCGCCGGGGCCGCCGGCGTGACCCGCGTGCTGCAGACGTTCCTGTTCGGGGTGACGCCGACCGATCCGATCGTGTTCACGATCGTCACGCTGCTGCTGATGGCGGTGGGCCTGATGGCGGCATGGCTGCCCGCGCGCCGCGCCACACGGATCGACCCGTGCGTGGCGCTGCGCGCCGAATAGCCGTCACCGGAAGGGACCCAAGAAAGAAAAGCGGCTGGATTGGATCCGATCGAAGCGCTGCGATTCGAGTAGCGCGCGGTCATCGCGTGTCGGGCGAGGTCGAGCTGTCCGGATTTGATGAGAGGGTGTCAACTTATGCGACGTGTTACAGCATTTCTGACCGTGGCGGCGATCGTCCTGATGGCGGCCGGTGTGGTCGCGCAGGCGAAGCCCAGTTTCGCCGGCGAGTGGAAGATAGTGGCCGATCCGGCGGCGGACGGTGGCGGTGGTCGTGGCGGTGGTCCCGGGGTCGACCTGACCATCACGCAGAGCGCCACCGCGATGACTCTTGAATACAGGGGCGTCGGCCAGACGCCAGCGCCGGTGAAGCTCACCTACAAGCTCGATGGCTCGGTGAGCAAGAACACGATGGCCGGCCACGGCGGCGGCGCGCCGACCGAGCAGGTCTCCAAGGCGATGTGGGCTGGCAACAAACTCGTCGTGACCACTACAACGGGTGCCGGCGAAGAGAAGCGCACGTTCTTGACGGACGGCGGCTCTCTCGTCGTCGAAACATCGGCGCCAGCGCGCGACGGCAGAGCCCCGAACGTCACCAAGGTAACCTACAAGAGATACGAACGCGGCTTCGGCGGCTAGCAGGATCAACGACTGGCAAGGTCGGCGACCGCGAACCGTTCATATCGACGGAGGGGATGTCGATCGGGAGGTTGGCTTGACGCGAGGGGACCGGTCGGGAGACGACGCGCGACGAGTTTCAGTTGAGACCCTTACCCGTCTCGTAGCGCTGTCGTGGGATCGATCGTCAGCGCCCGGCGTGCGGGTTCAACACACGCGAGCAATCCAACGACGAGCATCACCGCCGATGTTCGCATCAGGGCGTTCAGCACGA
>JBOGIX010000605.1:0-6205 GCA_050744685.1 Vicinamibacterales bacterium
TCGCGTGCGCGAACACGGCGAACCTGCTGCTCGCGCGCGCCTCCAGCCGCGGGCGCGAGATGGCGCTCCGCGCCGCGTTGGGCGCCTCTCGCGCGAGCATCGTGCGCCAGGTGCTCATCGAGAGCGTGCTGTTGTCGGTCGCGGGCGCGTGCGTCGGCGTGACGCTCGCCTACTGGATCGTACCGGTGCTCCTGGCGATTACCCCGCCGGGATATCTCGTGGTCGAGCAAATCCAGGTCGACCGCGTTGTCCTCGCCGCGGCCACGCTCGTGGCCGTCGTGACCGGCATCCTGTTCGGCCTCGCGCCGGCGCTCAGCGCGTCGAAGCGCAATCCGATCGACGCGCTGCGAAACGACAGCACGCGGTTGACGGCGTCGAGGGGGACGGGATGGTTGCGGCACGCGCTGGTCATCGGGCAATTCGCCGTGTGCACGCTGCTGCTCGTCGGCGCCGGCCTCATGATTCGCACCTTCGTGAATCTTCGGGCGCTCGATCCCGGCTTCGATCCGCGCGGCATCCTCACCACACGCATGTCGCTCCAGGGCGAGCGCTATTCCGCGCCCGAAGCGGTCAACCGGCTCTACGAAGAAGGGCTTCAGCGCATCCGGAGCATGCCCGGCGTGAGCGCCGCCGCCGTCGTGAGCGGATTGCCGCTCGAGCCCGCGCTCAATCTGAACGTGGACGTGCTCGACGGCGCCGTCGACGAGCAGGTGTCGAACGCACTGACCGACTGGCGCTACGCGACCGCAGGGTATTTCGAGACCCTGGGCATACGGATCGTCGCCGGGCGTGGCTTCACCAACGCCGACAGGGCCGGCGCGCCGCCGGTTGCCGTCGTCAGCGAGACCTTTGCGCGACGGATCCTCAAGGGGCGCGCGCTCGGCCGTTACATCAGAATCTTCGACGCCGATGGATCGATGGAAGTCGTCGGCATCGTTGCGGACCTCCGGGAGGGCGGTCTCAGAGGTCCGGTCCCGGCCGTGATGTATGTTCCGGTGGCGCAGACGCACGCGACGGCCCTCAAGACGACCCACAGTTACTTTCACGTCAGCTGGGTCGTGCGGGCTGCCCATGCCGACGCCGGACTCGCTCGACAGATCGAGCAGGAAGTGGAGGCACTCGATCCGCGCCAGCCCATGTCCGCGTTCCGGACGATGGACGAGGTGAAGAGCCGGGCGATGGCGGCCGAGCGGTTTCAGATGATCCTGCTTGGATGTTTCGCGGGCATCGGACTGCTGCTCGCAAGCGCCGGCATTTACGGCCTGGTGGCGTACACGGTGGCGCAGCGCACGCGGGAATTCGGCATCCGCATGGCACTCGGCGCGAGCAGAGGACGCATCCTCGGCACCGTACTGCGGCAATCGGCCCTGCTCGCGCTCGCCGGCATCATCGCGGGCGGTGCGGCTTCGATTCTGGCCACGCGCGCGCTGCGGTCGTTTGTGTGGGGCGTCAGCACGACTGATTCCGCGACGTTCACGATCGTCCCGGTGCTCCTCGCGCTCGTCGCGATGGCCGCCAGCCTCGTGCCGGCGGCGCGAGCGGTCCGGCTGAACCCAATCCGGGCGCTGCGGGAGTAGCCGCGCACGCGGCCAGTTGTCGCGCAGACGTTATCGCGATCCGGTAATTTCTTCGATCCACTGCTCGATGGCCTTGACGGCTGCCTCGTCCCGGGTGACCGTCCCAAGAGGGGGCATCTGCGAGGATGGACGGCGCGATTTCATCCGGAGGAGAATCGCGCTGTCTGCCGGCGATTGCGGGTCGACGAGCAAGGTCGTACCTTCGGCTCTTCCCGGCGCCTGCCACCTCGAGGCACGGCCGACGAGACTTCGGGCCACGGCGTCACCATCCTTCATCACCTCGCGAGAGGTCAGCGAGGGAAGCGCGGCCGAGATCGCGTCGGTGCCGTCGTGGCAGGTCCCGCAGTTCGTGGACAGGTAGCCGAGCGCCGACCGCGTCGTCGGCGTGCTGGCAGCAATGCGCGGCGGGTTCCGCAGCAGATCCTCGGATGTGTGCGACAGCAGCCCGTCGCGCACGAGCTCCTGCAGCGTCATCATCCCGGGCGTGAGCGGCTCGGCATGAATCGCATTCGGATCGCGGTCGGTGGACAGCTGCAGCCGGTTGAAACCGAGCGGCTTGCGTCGGTCGCCATGGCAGGCGCCACAGTCCGACCGCGAGGGGATTCGATGCAGGCGATCGGGCGCAACCTCGAACCGCGATGCGGTTCCCTCCTCGGGCGCCAGCGTCGCTTCGCTGCCGTCGTCGTTCCACACGTACGTGGCTGCGCTCCATTGGTCCGCGGTGATCTTCCACAACATACGCGTCTCGACCTTGCGCCCCTGGAAGCTGAACTCCTTCCAGAAGCGCGTGCCGATCGGAAAGTCCCACGCATCGGGATCGCTCGTATCGATCCGCTCCCCTTGCGGCACATATACCCATCGACGCTTCAGCGCCCCGTCGGACCACAGCGGATACTGCGGAACGAAGGAGTGGTTCCGGCGATCGATGGCATCCACGACACGGGCGTCATACAGCCCCGTCTCGGTCAATGTTGCTGGCGGCTGGTCCGCCGTGACCGTCTCCAACGCGCTCGCGCGGCGGGAGACTTCGTGTCCGGCAACGAGCAACAGCGCCGCGAGCGCAGTGCGTCCGGCGGGAGTCATCACTTCTGCGCATCCGGCGGATCGATCGGCGCCGGCACGCGGTTCCGGATAGGTGGCAGAGACTGCAGGTATGAAAACACGGAGCGAATGTCTTCGTCGCTCAGCGACGCCAGCATCGGATACGGCATCGGCGGGAGCAGACGACGCCCCTTGCCCTCGTGACGGCCGGTCTTCATGGTGGCGATGAACGTGTCGGCGGTCCACTTGCCGAGTCCCGTCTCGGGATCCGGCGTGAGATTCGCCGTGAAGCTCACACCCCAGGGGCCGGCGAAGGCAGTGTTGGTGGCCGCCGCGCTCCAGCCCCACGGCGCAGTGAGCTTGGGCGGCGGAGGCATCACCAGGTCTGACGGATGCCCCGACAGCGGCCGCGACATGTCCGGCCCAGGACCGTTCGGGCCCATCTTCCACGGCGTGTGGCAGTCGTGGCATCCCATGGCGTTGACCAGGTACTTGCCCCGCTCCACGGCCACGGCGCTGGAAACGGCAGTGCCCGGCGTCGGGTTCGAGGTCGCTGCCCGTCCGGACATCGCGTTGGCCACAACCGTCATCGCCGCCACAGCGAGCGCCGTGCGTATCGTTCTCGTTCTCATCAATCACCTCGCTCCTTTCAACTGGAGGACTTTACGGGCACACGAGCGAGGCCGAACGCTAAATGTTTCCTACCTTCGGGGCGCGGAAGCCGACGAGACCTTAAAAGTTTCCTAAACGGGCGCTATACTCTCGAACTCCATGCTGAACCCGGGGCTCGCCGCTTTCCTCGAAGAAGGTCTCGGCATCCACGTCGGCAGCCGGAGCGACACTCTCGAGCCGAACGGCGCGCGCGGCGCTGCGTTGAAGATCGAGGACGACGGGCGCCACTTCGTGGTCTATCTCGCGGAGGCCGCTGCCCGGCGGGTGTTGCCGGACCTGCGGTCCAACAGTCTTGCCGCCGTTTCGGTCGCGAGACCGACCGACGACCGCGCCGCTCAGGTCAAGGGCACGTTCGTGGATGCGCGTCCCGCGCGCGAGGACGAGCGGCCTTTCGTCGAGGCGCAGTGGAACCGCTTTCTCGACAAGCTCGAGGCGATCGGGATCCCGCGCACGACCGCGAAGGGGTGGATCACCTGGCCCGCGGTGGCCGTGCGGCTGCGTGCGACGGCGGTGTTCGAGCAGACGCCAGGCCCCGCCGCGGGCACGCCAGTAGTCGCCGACAAATGAGCGTCACCCTCGAATCGCTCGCGACGTGTTTCCAGGGGCTCCTGCCCGCACAGCTCTTCACCTGCTCGGCTGACGGGGTCCCGAACGCCGCCTACCTGAGTCACGTCGACTACGTCGATCCATCGCACGTGGCGCTGTCGTACCAGTTCTTCAACAAGAGCCGACGCAACATCGCCGAGAATCCGCAGGCACTCGTCATCGTCCTCGACCCCGACACGGGGCAAGGGTGGAGCCTTCGGCTTCGCTACGTCCGTTCGGAGACGACAGGGCCGTTGTTCGAGCGGATGGCCCTTCGCATCGAAGCGATCGCGTCCTACTGCGGGCTGAAGGGGATTTTCAAGCTGCGTGCGGCCGACGTCTACGAGGTGCGCGACATCCAGCCGGTTCCCGAGGAAGTCGGTACCTGCTCCGCGCCGTATCACCCGGCGTCGGAAGCCTCTATCGTTTTCACCCTGAACGCGCTGCAGGCGCTCGGCGCGCGCATTCAGGCGGCCGATACGCTCGAATCGCTCGTCGATGCCATCCTGCTGGCACTCGAGCAGAGCTTCGGGTTCGCCCATTCGATGATCCTCGTTCCCGCCGAGGACGAGGGTGTACTGGTGACGATCGCCACACGCGGCTACCCGGAGAACGGTGCGGGCGCCGAAGTACGTCTCGGCGAGGGGATCTGCGGCATGGTCGCCGAAGCTCGCAAGCCGATCCGGATCTCGGGATTGATGCGCGGCATGCTGTACGCGCTCGCGATGCACAAGGACGCGGAAGCGATGCGCGCGGGCGTCGCGAGAAGCCGGATTCCGCTGCCCGGGCTCCCGAACCCCGAGAGTCAGCTTGGCGTTCCCCTGATGGTCCGGGGAGAGCTGGTCGGCGTGCTTTGTGTCGAGAGCGAGATCCGCTATCGCTTTCACGAGGACGACAAGGCGTCGATCGAGCTGCTCGGCAGCTATCTCGCGATCGCGATCCAGAACATGCTGCTGCAGGAGCGCGTCGCCGAGGCTGCCGGGGAGACCGGCCGCACCGAGGCCGCACCGAACGCGGTGGCCACGGCGCCGACGAACGGGCCCTGTCTGCGTCGCGTCGTGTATCACGCCGTCGACGAGTGCATCACCGTTGACGGCGAGTACCTGATTCGCAGCCTGCCCGCGAACATCCTGTGGCGCATCCTCACCACCCACGAAGCGACCGGCCGACGGGAGTTCACGAATCGGGAGCTGCGGCTCGACAAGTCGCTGAAGCTGCCGGCGTTCAAGGACAATCTCGAGAGCCGGCTCCTGCTGCTCCGGCGCCGCCTTCAGCAGAAGTGCCCCGACATAGGTCTGGTGCCACGCGGACGTGGGCGCTTCGGCCTGGACCTCGGATGCACGCTGACGCTGGAGACGCGGAGTTGACCAGGCAGCCATCAGCAGTGTCGGATCCTTTTCATCTCGCCGGGCACGGGCGTTTGCTTCGCCGACATAATCGTGCGGTTTCCCCGTCTCTTGGGAAAGCGCACCCTGACTATCAGAGGAGGTCCCCAGTGCGACACCTGCTTCCTGTTGTGCTCTTCGTCTTGACGGCCAGTGCCGCCGCGGCCGGCCAGGAACCGGCCCCCACGAACCCGCCGCAAGGTGCGCAATCGGAACAGGAGCAGCTCGAAGAGGAGTTCGTGCGATCGCGCGCTGAGAATGGCGAATCTCACGCGTCGGGCGCCCGACCCGAGCTCGGGCCTGTGGTCCTCGGCAATCCGACGACCACGGTCGTTGCGCTTCGCGTCGGTCTCCACGCAAGTACGTTCACGTCGGCGGGGACGCTGGCGACGGAATTCGCGTCGCTGCACCATCCGTTCGTCGACCTGACGAATACCGATGGCGACGTCAAAGTGATCGACAGGTCGACGGGAAAAGCGATTACGGTAATGACGCCGGGATCGCTGATCCACGTCGAGCACGACGGTACTTCTTTCGTGGTGCAGCAGGATGGCATCGACCTGGGCACGTTCGCGGGACCAGTGCTCTTCCGCCCCGCGAGCCGGGGCAATCTGTTCCGCGTCGAGCACATCCGCCGCGTGTTCAGCGGCACGAACGTCCCCCTCTATCGTGGCGCGATGGAAGTCGGGCGCGGCGCAACGACGACGGGACTTGGAGCGCCGTTCCGGGTCAACCTCACCAACATCGTCGAGGTGGAGAGCTACGTCCCTGGCGTCGTCGCCAACGAATCAATCGCCAGCTTCGCCGTCGAAGCGTTGAAGGCACAGGCCGTTGCCGCGCGCGGCTATGCGATCGCGAACATCGGCAACTACGTCCGGCGCGGGTACCCGTTCGATATCGTCGATTCGAGTGCGTCGCAGGTCTATCGCGGCGTGATCTCCGAGC
>JBOGIX010000606.1:0-3792 GCA_050744685.1 Vicinamibacterales bacterium
ACCCGCGCGTGCTGCTCATGGACGAGCCATTCGGCGCGCTGGATCCGGTCACGCGCGCCGAGCTGCACGCCGAGTTCCGGCACGTGCAGGACGACCTGGGCAAGACCGTCATCATCGTCACGCACGACATGGCCGAAGCGCTGTCGCTCGCCGATCGCGTGGCGGTGCTCGAGAGCGGCTCGGTGGTCGCGTGCGAGCCGGCCTCAGCGATCGTCCGGTCGTCCGACCCGCGGGTGCGGCAGCTGCTCGACGCCGTCGCTGTGCGGATCGGACGGGAGTCCTGATCGACGTGCGGGAGGTGGTGCAGTTCTGGATCGCCCACCGCAGCGAGCTCGCCGGCCTGCTGGCGCAGCACGTGCTGCTCGTGGGTGCGTCAACAGCAATCGCGGTGGCGATTGGCGTGCCGCTCGGCGTGTTCGCGGCGCGCCGTCCTCGCTTGAGCGCGCCGCTCGTGGCGATCGCCAACCTGGTGCAGACGATCCCGAGCCTCGCGATGTTCGGTTTCCTCCTGCCGCTGCCGATCCTCGGCGGCGTCGGTCCCCGCACCGCGATTGTCGTGCTGATCCTGTACGGCCTGCTCCCAATCGTCCGCACGACGATCGCGGGCGTGAATGGCATCGACCGCGCCGTGCGGGAGGCGGGCATCGCGATGGGCATGACGCCGCGCGAGCTGCTGCGGCAGGTCGAGCTGCCGCTCGCGATGCCCTCGATGGTGGCCGGCATCCGCGTCGCGGCCGTGGTGGGTGTCGGGTCGGCGACCATCGCCGCGGCGATCGGCGCGGGCGGGCTCGGCGAGTACATCTATCGCGGCCTGTCGATGGTCGACACCACGGTCATTCTCGCCGGCGCGATCCCGGCCGCTCTGCTGGCGCTGACCGTGGACGGGCTGCTGCTCTGGCTCGAACGCCAGCTGAGCGCGCGGCGGCGGACGTGGTCACCCCGCGTGACCGGCAGCGCGGCTGCGCTCGCCGCGGCGGGCATGATCACCTGGGCCGGGGCCGTTGCGGCACGGCCCGGCGCCGCCGTCGTCGTGGGATCGAAGAACTTCACCGAGCAGGTCATCCTCGGCGAGATCGTGGCGCAGGCGATCGAGCGCGAGACGGGCCTGCGCGTCGATCGGCGGCTGA
The DNA here is from genome assembly GCA_050744685.1 of Vicinamibacterales bacterium. Lineage (GTDB taxonomy): Bacteria > Acidobacteriota > Vicinamibacteria > Vicinamibacterales > 2-12-FULL-66-21 > JACCXG01. The sequence continues at coordinate 1,128 of JBOGIX010000606.1, forward strand.
ATCTCGGCGGCACGCTCATCTGCGAACGGGCGCTCGCGACCGGCGACATCGACGTCTACGTCGAATACACGGGCACGGCGCTCACCGCCGTGTTCCAGCAGCCGCCGGCCACCGATTCGCAGGCGGTGCTCGCGTCGGTGCGCGATCTCTACGCGCGCACCGGCCGCACCGTGCTGCCGCCGCTCGGGTTCAACAACACGTTCGCCATTCTCGTTCGTGGACAGGACGCCCGCGATCGCGGTCTGCATACGATCGACGATGCGGCGCGCGAGGCGCCGCGATGGCGCGCCGGCTTCGGCTACGAGTTCCTCGAACGCCCCGACGGCTATCGCGGCCTGGCGAGCGCCTACGGCCTCCGCTTCGCCGCGCCGCCCCGCGTCATGGATCTCACGCTCACCTATCGCGCGCTGGCATCGGGCCAGGTGGATCTGATTGCCGGCGATGCGACCGCGGGGTTGATCAGCGCGCTCGATCTGGTCGCGCTCGAGGACAACCGGCACTATTTCCCGCCCTACGACGCGGTGCCGGTGGCGCGCGCCGACACGCTGATTCGTTATCCCCAGGTGCGCCGCGCCATCGAGAGCCTCGCCGGCCGCATTTCCGCCCCGGAGATGCGCGCGATGAACCACGCCGCCGACGCCAATCGTGAGGACCCGGCCGAGATCGCGCGGCGCTTCCTCGCGCGTTGATCCTTCAACGGCGTCAAAAAAGACCCACAGGAGGAGGGAAGTACGGGAGCCCAGGGGAGAAAAAACAGACCTTTGATCTCCCTTGAACTCCCGTACTCCGTTGCTCCTGTGGATCTGGCGTCCGCAGGGCGGACTCCCGTCAGTCGTGCGGCTCTCCCGACGGCACGTCGGGGCACGCGGCGATCAGCTGATCGAGCAGTTCCGGGTCCGGCGGTTTCGTCAGATGGTGGTCGAACCCGGCCTCGCGCGATCGGCGTTTGTCCTCGTCCTGGCCCCAGCCGGTGAGCGCCACGAGGACCACGCGGCGGCCGAGCAGCCGGCGGATCCGGCTGGCCGCTTCGTATCCGTCCATGCGCGGCATGCCGATATCGAGAAACGCGATCTGCGGCCGGAACTCGTCGGCCGCCTCTAGCGCATGGACGCCGTCGGATGCCACGCGGACGGTGTGCCCCTGAAGCGTGAGCATCAGCTCCATCATCTCCAGCGTGTCCGGGTTGTCGTCGGCGATGAGCACGCGGCACGCCCTGAGCGGAGGTTGCCGCTCGGCCGACGGGCGTTCCTGGTGAACCGGCGTTGGCTGTATGGTCGGCAGCGTGACGTGGAAGCGGCTGCCGTGACCTTCGCCTTCGCTGTGCGCGTCGATCCTGCCGCCATGGAGCTCGACCAGCCGCTTGGCGAGCGTCAGCCCGATGCCGAGGCCTCCCTGGGTACGGTCGCGGAAGCGTTGGATCTGAGTGAACATGTCGAAGATCGCCGGCAGCATCGCTGGCGGAATGCCCACGCCGTTGTCGGCCACGGTCACTTTTGCCGCCGGCCCCTCGGTCGAGATCGACACATGGATTCGGCCGCCAGGATCGGTGTACTTCGCGGCGTTGTTCAGCAGGTTCGAGAACACCTGAGCGAGCCGGGTGAAATCGCCATGAGTCCAGACCGGCACGTCCGGCAGATCAATCGTGAGGCGATGATGGCGCGCATCGATCGCCGACAGGCTCGACTCGATGGCGCTGTGCAGCACGGCGCGCAGGTCGATCCGCTCGCGGCGCAGGTCCATCTTGCTCTGGGTGATCCGCGCGACATCCAGTAGATCGTCGGTGATCCGCACCAGGTGCGTGAGCTGCCGATCCATGGTCGCGCGGGCGCGCTCGATCGTCTCCGGATCGTCGCGGGCGAGGCGCATCACTTCCAGGGCGCTGCGGAGCGGCGCGAGCGGGTTGCGCAGCTCGTGCGACAGGGTCGCCAGGAACTCGTCCTTCCGGCGATCGGCCGCCCGGAGCGCCAGCTCCGCGAGGCGGCGGTCGGTCATGTCCACGCAGACGCTCACGCACCCGTAAACGCGACCCTGCGTGTCGTACAGCGGTTCGACGTCGTTCTGGATGTAAGCCATCGTGCCGTCGGCACGCAGGATCTCGATGTCGTTGCTGACGAACGCGCGCCGGGCGATGGCGAGCTGCATCGGGAGCTCGGCCGGTGGGATGTCCTCGCCGTTGCGTTGAATCCGGTACGGCGGCTTCATGCCCGCCGGCGGGGTCAGCGAGATGTTGACCTCTTCGCGAACGTGCAGCAGCGCGGCGAGGGCGCGGTTTGCGGAGATGAACCGGCAGTCGGGGTCGTGCGCGATCGCGATCGGCACGGGCGCCGCCTCGAGGATGGCCTGCAGCGATCGCAGCCGCTGGCGGAGCTCCTCGGGGCCGAGGTTGTCGATGTCATCGAAGGGCAGCGGGTTGTCGGGCCCCCGGGGCAGCTCGGGGAAGGCTGCGGGCTCGTTGGGACCGCGGGTGCCCATATCGATCATCATGCCTCAGATCGGGCACGGCGATTGGTGTGACGCCGTGTGAACTACCGGATGGCTTCCGGCTGAAGAGCGTGCTCAGAAAATCGGCACTCTCTTCAGCCGGAAGACTTCGGCCGATCTTCCGCCTGAAAGGCGGAAGCTACCAGGCGAAGCTTGCGCCTGTCAGCGCGGCACGGTGTAGACG
>JBOGIX010000607.1:0-3106 GCA_050744685.1 Vicinamibacterales bacterium
CAGAGGTACTTCGACGGCGCCAGCCCGGTCGGGCGGCAGGTCGGCGTCGGCCAGGGACCTCGCGACGGCACCAAGATTTTCGAGATCGTAGGGCTCGTGGAGAATGCGGCGTACCGCGACGTTCGCGAGCCTGTCCCGCCCGTCCTTTACGTGCCGTTCGCCCAGGCGCACGCGAAAGGCGCGCCCTCTTCCGTGAGCGTCGGCGTGCGCGCCGCGAGCGGTTCACCCATGCTGCTTGCCAATACCCTGACCGAGGCCATCGGCCGCGTGGACGGCAACCTCGCGCTGACGTTCCGTCCCCTTGCCGCCTATGTCGACGGCGCGCTCGTGCGCGAACGCATCCTTGCCATGTTGTCCGGCTTTTTCGGGGCGCTGGCCCTGCTGCTGGCGGGCATCGGCCTCTACGGCATGACGTCCTATTCCGTGACCCAGCGCAGCTCGGAGATCGGGATTCGGATGGCGCTCGGCGCGAACGCGCCCGACGTGGCGTGGCTGGTGCTCGGCCGGGTCGCCCTGCTCGTGACGCTCGGAATCGCGCTCGGCGGCGCGCTCAGCCTCTGGGCGTCACGCTTCGTGGCCACGCTGTTGTACGGCCTTGAGCCGCGCGATCCGGCGACCTTCATTGGCGCGGCGCTGGTCCTCGTGGTTATCGGCGCCCTCGCCGCGTGGCTGCCCGCGCGCCGCGCGACGCGGATCGATCCCGCGCGCGCGCTGCGGCAGGAATAGGCGCTGCGATCGATTCGACTCCCAATTCCCAACCTCCAACTCCCAACTCCCAAGGCGCGTAGGTTCGAAGGAGCAGGATGGGCAATTGGGAGTTGGAGGTTGGGAGTTGACGTAGGCGGCGCCACCGCGTAAAGAGAGAGGATGCTTTCGCGTCCTGCGTTCGCAGGCCTGTGCCGCGCCCGCGACCTGCTCCGGGAAACCCACGACCGCCCGCTGACGATCGACGAGGTCGCGCGCGAGGCGGCGGTCTCGCCGTTCCACTTCATCCGCCAGTTCCAGGCCGTGTTCGGCGAGACGCCGCACCAGTACCGCATCCAGGCGCGCCTCGACAGAGCGAAGCACCTGCTGGCGCTGAGCGATTACTCGGTCACCGACGTGTGCATGGAGGTCGGCTTCAGCAGTCTCGGCAGCTTCAGCGATCTGTTCTCGCGGCGCGTAGGCGCCTCTCCTTCCGCGTACCGGCGGCGCGTGCGATCGATGATGGCGGTGCCACGTGTCCTCCCGGCCGATCTGTTCCCCGGCTGCCTGTCGCTCATGGGCCACGCCTTCGCAGTTTTGGAGAAGCAACGACGCGCGGATCTGCCACACTCGACGCGGTAGCGGCTGGATTCCCCGGCCGGCAGCGAGTGGGAGGACGCATGCGGATCAGGCTGACCAGCGTCATGGTCGACAACCAGGATAAAGCGCTGAAGTTCTACACGGACGTGTTCGGCTTCGTGAAGAAGCACGAGATCCCGGTGGGCGAATACCGGTGGCTCACCGTCGTCTCGCCCGAAGGGCCGTCCGAGCTCGAGCTCTCCCTCGAACCGAACGCGAATCCTGCCGGCAAGACGTTCCAGGAGGCGCTCTTCCAGCAGGGCATCCCGGCGGCCGCGTTCGAAGTAGAGGATCTCGAGCGCGAGTTCACTCGCCTGCGCGGGCTGAACGTCGTCTTCACGAAAGAGCCGACGTGCATGGGACCGGTGGCGATCGCCGTGTGCGCGGATACGTGCGGCAACCTGATCCAGCTGTACCAGCCGACCGCGTGATCGTCCGGCGACGCGCTTCGGGAGACCATGCCATCTGCCGCGTGCTTCTCGGCGCCCGATTCGAGATGCGCGCGAACTTCCCGGTTCAGATCGTTGTCGCGATTCCCTGACCTATCACCTCGATTGCGGACCGCGCCGTGCCGGAACTGGCGTGCCCAGGTAATAGCTGGTCATCGGGACGTGCGGATAGCCCATCGACCGGTGCGTGACATCGTTGCGATACAGCCGGTCCTGCATGAGCGTGACGCGCCGATCGGTCGCCGGCAGCGGCGTGACGTAGACGCGGAGCGCGCCGCCGGCGAACGTGACGATCTCTTCGCGCCAGTCCCCGATGATGTCGGCAACCTGCTGCACGCTGCCCTCGGTGCGCCCGATCTCCGAACCCTTCCACTTGGCGATCGAGCCGCGTGCGTGCGTCTCGCGGAGCAGGTCGCCGTCCCAGAACACGAGCTCGTTCTGCGGCGGCACCGGCCCTTCAATCCGCTTGCCCTGCGCGGAGAAGAAGTACTTGTCCCCCCACACCTCCATGCCGGGGAACGTTGGATCGATGTCGCCCGCGAGGCCGCCGGCGATCTGGTTGTCGCTGTTGGGTTCGGCCGATCCGAAGACCAGCGTGCCGTGCCGCGCGTCCCAGAGGCTGACGCCGAGCCGCGGGTGCGGATCCTCGATCGTGTACCAGACCTCCAGGCCCGGCCGCGCGGGATCGATGTCCGAGAGATAGAACCGGTCGCCATGCCCCAGCCCCGTCCCCCACATCGTCCGGCCGTCGTTGTCGATGGCGATTGAGCCGTTGAGGATCTCGTCGGCGCCGTCGCCGTCGATGTCTCCGACCTTGATGCTGTGCTGCCCCTGTCCCTGGTACTTGAACGGCGCGCGCTCGTTGGTCCAGCGCCACACCTTCTGCAGCTTGCCCTTGTGCAGCATCCACGCATCGACCTTCATCAGGCCGTAGGTGCCGCGGACGACGAGGACGCTCGGCGTCTTGCCGTCGAGATATGCCACGCCCATCATGTGGCGGCTCGACCGATTGCCCGAGCGATCCGCCCAGTCCGTCACCTCGCCGCGCTCGATCCAGTCGACCTTGTCGATCTCGCGCCCGGTCTCACCGGAGTAGACGCCGAGGTACTCGGGTCCTTCGAGCACGAACGGCTTCTCCGGGCTGAACATCTGCTCGCGCGTGGCGGCGAACGGGGCGGTCCTGAGGCACACTTCCGCCTTGCCGTCGCCGTCGAGGTCGCGGACGACCATCGGCGAGAACCAGATGCCGTGATTGATGTTCCATCCCAAATCGAGCCGCCACATGAAGGCGCCGGTCTTCCCGTTGTAGGCGTCGACCTTGTAGGTCTCGGTAC
>JBOGIX010000608.1:0-4061 GCA_050744685.1 Vicinamibacterales bacterium
GCAATGACCCCTGCTCGCATCGTCGCTCCCCTGTTGTGATCCCGATCGAGGCCGTTGTGACCCGATCGAGGCCGGAGGAGTCTAGCGTAGCGGACCGTCTTTTTCACGTTGTATCTGCACCGTAACGGGAGGGCAACAAAGAGCGGCAGCGCGTCGTCACGCTGTCGTCGGCGAGGCGTAGCTGCGCGGAATGGCGGGCGTCGTTTCCCGGATGGAGAGACGAGGCGATCCGGATCGCCGTAGGGAAGCGGTCGAAGCAGGGTCGCGTCGACGAGCGACGATCGCGCGGTTGGCCCGATGCCGAGCGCCAGCGTCAGCGTCGCCACGAGCGTGAACGGCCGGTGAACGCTTCAGCTGCCTGGTGGCGAACTTCAGATCCTCAGACCGTCGTGGGATTCGTCAAGCCCAGGAGGCTGCATCGGACCCTCCTTCACCACCGCGAGCGACGTCAACAATAATCCGAATGCTTGGTAGAGGTCTTGATTCTGTCGTGCCCGACGGCGATTGCGTATTAAACGGAAACGCCTCTGCCTTTCAGGGCTGCACCTGCGGGGCCCTCAAGTGGAGTCCACCTTGCACCTTGGGGACTGTCACTCAAGCAGGAGGGAACCGATGAGACGTCACGTCTTCGCTGGAGCGCTGGCAGGCACGATCGCCCTGACCGCGGCCGTCGCAGCGCAGGAACCCCCGACTCAGCCGCCAACACCCCGCACACCACCCGCGCAGGATCAGCCGCGCACGCAGCAGCAGGCGCGGGCCGTCACCGTCGAGGGCTGCGTGATGCGCGAGGCCGACGTCCCCGGACGACGGCCGAACGTCGCGGAACGGGCCGGCATCGCGGAAGACTACATCCTGACGAGCACCAAGCTGATCAAAGGTTCGGCGCCCGGCACCATGGCGCAGGCGCGCCCGGGCGAGACCCCGACCGGCACGTCCGGGCAGGCTGCGATGTACGAAATCGAAGGCATCGACGACGAGCAGCTGAAGCAGCACGCCGGTCAGCGCGTGCAGATCGACGGCACGTTCGAGAACGCCGATCGAGCGACAGCGACCCCGGAACGCGGCACGCCGGCTGACGATCTCGTCGAGCTCCGCGGCACGACGATCCGCAAGGTCGCCGGGGAGTGCCCGGCAAAGTAAGGGCGAGCGGCCGGCGAACACCTGAACACCTGATGACGAAAGGAGCCGAGATGGCCGAGCGTAGGCCTCAGAAACCACAACGGAACCGCGATCTCGAACAGCCGCGCCGTACTGGAGACATGATTCAACCTGCGACGCCCCCCGAGCAGGCTCGGGGCGAGCACGAACGCTCGGCGCCGCTGCCGGAAGAGGAGACCTACGAGCGCGACATGCCGGATCGCCGCCGTCGGGATGAACGGTAAGCGGCTGATGTTGCGGTCCGAGAAACCGCCGCGTCGCGGTCCGGAGCCGCCGGAGAAGGCTCCGGATCGCGACGATGACGACGACGAGTCGCCGGAAACACCGCCGACCGATCCGCCGCCGGTGCCCGTCGAGGAACCGCCCGAAGCCCCGGGCACGCGTGGTCCATACGTCGTCCACTGAAGAGGGACGCCATGGCATTCTTCGCAGACCCGTTGCAGTCCTACCGCGATCGCAGTCACGCCGGAGCGGAGCTCGCCGCGCGCCTCGTCCATTTCAAGGGCCGGGACGACGTGGTGGTGCTCGCGCTGCCACGGGGCGGCGTTCCGGTCGCCGTTGAAGTCGCCCGGGCGCTGGACGCGCCCCTGGACATTTTCCTGGTCAGAAAACTGGGCGTCCCCGGCCACCGCGAGCTGGCCATGGGCGCCATCGCGTCCGGCGGTGTGCGCGTGCTCAACGAAGAGGTCGTGCGCTGGTACCGCATTCCCGAAGCCGTCATCGACGACACCGCGCGTGAGGAGCAGGCCGAGCTCGAACGCCGCGAGCGTGCGTATCGCGACGGCCGCAGCCCGATCGCCCTCCGCGATCGCATCGTCCTCTTGATCGACGACGGCCTCGCCACCGGATCGAGCATGAGGGCGGCGGTGCAGGCCGTACGCGCGCAGCGGCCCGCGCGCGTCGTGGTGGCCGTTCCGGTTGGCGCGCCCGACACCTGCCGCGAGTTCGAGGACCTCGCCGACGAGATCGTGTGTGCGCGGACGCCCGAGCCGTTCTCCGCGGTCGGCCAGTGGTATCGCGACTTCTCGCAGACCACCGACGAGGAGGTTCGTACGCTGCTGCAGCAAACGCCCGAGACGGTGCCGAGGAGAACCTGACCGTGGACCCCGCCCTCGACATCGTCAAGCACGATGCCCTCTGGTTCGAGCCGAAGTCGGGGGGCATGGCGCCGCTGCTCGACGCGATCGGCGAATCACGGCTCGTGCTGATCGGCGAAGCAACCCACGGCACGCACGAGTTCTATCGCACACGGGCAGAGCTGACCAGCGCCCTGATCTCGAACAAGGGTTTCAACCTCGTTGCGGTCGAAGCGGACTGGCCCGACGCCTACCGTGTGAACCGATGGGTTCGCCAGGAAGCGGCGGAGGGGGATGCCGCCGACGCGCTCGGTGATTTCACGCGGTTTCCGCGATGGATGTGGCGCAACCGGGACGTCCTGGAGTTCGTCGAGTGGCTCCGCGGGTACAACGCCAAGCGCGCTGTGGGCTCGCAGGCCGGCTTCTACGGCCTCGACCTCTACAGCCTGCACGCCTCGGTGGCGGCGGTGCTGACATACCTTCGCAAGGTCGATCCGGATGGCGCGGAACGGGCGCGGTACCGTTACAGCTGCTTCGAAGACTACGGCGAGGATCCGCAGGCGTACGGCTACGCCGCGACGATCGGCCTGTCGCGGTCGTGTGAAGACGATGTGGTCGCGCAGTTGCTCGATCTGCGTCGGCGCGCCGCCGAGTATGCGAGCCGAGATGGCCGTGTCGCCGCCGACGAGTACTTCTTCGCCGAACAGAATGCGCGGCTGGTGCGCAACGCCGAGGAGTACTACCGCGCCATGTTCGGCGGCCGCGTGGAATCGTGGAACCTTCGCGACACGCACATGATGGAGACCCTGGAGGCGCTGATCGCCCATGTTCAGCAGGGCACCGGCAGCGCGCGGGCCGTGGTCTGGGCGCACAACTCGCACCTCGGCGACGCGCGCGCGACCTACATGGGGGACATCGGCGAGCTGAACCTCGGTCAGCTCGTGCGCCAGCGGCACGGCGCCGACGCGTTCCTCGTCGGATTCACGACCCATACCGGCACGGTGACCGCCGCGTCGAACTGGGACGAGCCGGCGCAGCGAAAGCGTGTGCGTCCGTCTTTGGCGGGAAGCTACGAGCGGCTGTTCCACGATGTCGGCATGAGGCGTTTCCTGCTGCTCCTGCGTGAAGGGCCCGTGCGGGAGGCACTCGCTGCCGATCGCCTCGAACGGGCGATCGGCGTCATCTACCGGCCGGAATCCGAGCGCCTGAGTCACTACTTCCGCGCGCGCCTGCCGGAGCAGTTCGACGCGGTGTTGCACATCGACGACACTTCGGCGCTCGAGCCGCTGGAACGCTGGGCGCACGACGAAATCGACCTTCCGGAGACCTATCCGACCGGCATGTGAGGCACCATGACGAACCCTCTGACCAATGAGGCTGTACGTATCGATCTCGGCGGAGTTGCCGTCGAAGGCGACCTTCACATCCCGGAGGGCGCGACCGGGCTGGTCGTGTTCGCACACGGCAGCGGCAGCAGCCGTTTCAGCCGACGGAATCGCGCCGTGGCAAAGGTCCTCGAGCACGCGCGGTTCGGCACTCTGCTCCTCGATCTGCTGACGCGCCAGGAGGAGGTGGAGGACGAGCGCACGGCCGAATACCGCTTCGACATCGCTCTTCTCGGCCGGCGCGTGATCGGTGCGACCGATTGGCTGCTGGCCCGAAGCAGCCTGCAACATCTGCCTATCGCGTACTTCGGCGCGAGCACGGGAGCGGCGGCTGCGTTGATCGCGGCTGCGGCGCGTCCCGAGGTCACGGGCGCCGTGATCTCGCGCGGCGGCCGTCCGGATCTCGCCGACGAGGCGCTGCCCGACGTGCAGGCCCCGACGC
>JBOGIX010000609.1:0-2916 GCA_050744685.1 Vicinamibacterales bacterium
GTCGAGGAAGAGGCCCATGACCTGCGAGCAGCAGGTCCCGAAGCGCACCGGCTTGCGCGACTTGCCCTGCGCGATGCGCCAGATCTTCGGATAGTCGAGCGGCCGGTGCTCGATCTTGCCGACGACCCGGGGCCAGCGCCAGGCGGTGTAGATCTCGTTCAGCAGCGTGCCGGGCGGATAGCGGAGCCAGGGGCTGCGCGTTTCCTCCGACTGGAGATGGTCCCCTTCGAAGCCGGTCCAGCGCTGCAGCGGGTAGTGATGCCAGCTGCGGCCGGCGAAGTCCTCGTCGCAGTGGAAGTCGCCATGGGTGAGGATGTCGAGCCCGGCGCGGTCCTCGTCGCTGACGACCACGGCGAGCGCGTCCTCGAACTTCTCGCGGAAGCGCACGTCGAGCATGCAGGTATCGAGCGATTTCCCCCACATGCTGGTGTCGAACCACCGCGGCCGCGGCCACGATCCGGTGACGGTGCTGGGAAGAACGAGATCCTTGGTGATGGTGATGGCCATGAAAATGTGTCTCCTGCTGCAAGGTTTGTCGAACACCCAGGCTCGGCCAGGGAGGCAACTGAGGCGGAGGACAGGGAGGAGACGGAGGAAACGGATCTAGAAACGGAGCAACGGAGGCAACGGACGGGCACGGAGAAGAGAGATCACGCCGCTCCGTCTCGCAGGCCGGCGGCCGACGCCCGGAACATGACAGTGACTCCCTCCGTTCCCACCGTTGACTCCGTTGCTCCGTTCCTAGATCCGTTTCCTCAGTAGCTTCCGCCGTCCTCACCTCCGCGGCCTCGATGATCTCCGCGGCTTCGCCGATCCGTTTCCTCGATCGCCCCGTCGCCCCTGGGCTCTCCGCTCGTCTCTCTCATCTCCGCGTGCTTCCTCTGGATCTTTGCCACGAGCGCGCGGGTCACGTCCTCCAGCTCCTGCAGGCCGTTGACGGCGATGAACCCCGGCGTCGGGCGGTAGTACTCGATGATCGGCCCGGCAAACGACGCGTAGGTCGCGAGCCGGCGGCGCACCGTGTCCGCATCGTCATCCTCCCGCCGCACCAGTGTGCCGCCGCAGTAGGGGCACGACTCCGCGTCTCCTTCGCTCAGGTCCGATACAGACTGGGTAAGGCCGCACGACTGGCAGATGCGGCGGCTGCTCAGGCGCTTGACGATCTCCTCGTCGTCGGCCTCGATCAACGCGACGATGAGTGGTGCGCCGCGCGTGATCCCGTCCAGGAACCGGGCCTGCACGGCCGTCCTCGGGAAGCCGTCGAGGATGAACCCCGCCGACGTATCCGGCCGGGTGAGGCGTTCGCGGACGAGATCCGAGATGAGCGAATCGCTGACCAGCGAGCCGCGGGCGATCGTGGCGCCCACCTCGCGGCCAAGCGGAGTGTCGTCGCGCACGGCCTGGCGCAGGATGTCGCCGGTCGAGATGTGCGGTATCGAGAATCGCTTTGCGAGCCGAACTGCCTGGGTTCCCTTCCCGCTGCCTGGCGGGCCTATGAGCACGAGGTTTACCGACATGTCACCGAAGCAGTTTACCCCGCGCCCGGGCGCCGACCTCCTTTCACCGCAGCGCCTGCTGAATCGCGGCCTGCGCGAGCGGCCCCATGATCGCGTAGCCCTTGGCGTTCGGGTGCAGGTCGTCGGCGCTCAGCTCCTCGCGAAGGAGGCCCTGGTCGTCGGTCATCGCGGCAAAGTAGTCGAGATAGACGTGCCGTTCGTCGGCCGCGTACTTCTTCATCCACGCATTGACGGCACGGATGCGCTCCATCGGCCGCGTCTGCGTCTGCGGCGCGCCGTTCGGGTTCGTGTGGTACGCGCTCACCGGCTGGATGCTCGACATCACCACCCGGATCCCGTTCGCCTTGGCGAGCTGCGCCATGGACGCGAGGTTGCCCTGGATCTCCTCGTTGGTCATCGCCCCCGTGTTGCCGGCAATGTCGTTGGTGCCCGCCAGGATCACCACGACCTTCGGCTTCAGATCGATGACGTCGGGCCGGAACCTGATCAACATCTGCGGCGTGGTCTGACCGCTGATGCCGCGGCCGACGTAGCTCGTGTTGACGGCGAAGAAATCGCCGTAGCGAGGCTGAGGCCAGGCGTCCGTGATCGAATCCCCCATGAAGACCACCCGTGTCTCGCCGGCCTTCGGCGCTCCGAGCGAGCGGTTCGCCTCGCGATAGCGCGTCAGGTTCGCCCAGTCGCGCAGCCGGGCATCGTTGTTCATGAGCCGGGTGAGGGCGGCGGCGATCTCGGGCCCCGACGGCATGCTCGGGGGCGCAGCCGCCTGGGCGGGCGCCGCGGCAGAGGGGGGCGCGGGCTGCTGTGCCGAAAGTGAGGCGAAAATCAGGACCACGAACACGGACGCTGCAGTGATGCGCATCGAATCATCCTTACCTGGTTGAACATCGCACCACGATGGGCGCGCGCGCACATTGTATCTATCTCTTGTCCTCGCGGGCGGCCATCTCGGGGCCAGGGGGCCATCTTGCGGCTCACGGACAGCTGTCTGTAACCAGGCGCCATCTTGCGGCTCACGGACAGCCGTCTGTAACCAGGCGCCATCTTCGTCTTGCGGGCGGGCGCACTACAGACGGCAGGGCGCGCTACAGCTAGACACCTCGATCAACTCGGTGTGATAGTGGGCACGTGGGGTTTTGTCGCGCCATCCAGTGCGGCGGCCCTGTTCGAGAGGAGGCTCCATGGGTCCTTCATCGTCTCCACGACGGATCCCCATTCCCTTCCTTGCTGTTCTTGCACTGCTCGCGGCGGCGCCGGCTGCAGGGCAAATCTCCACGGCGACGATCCAGGGGCGCGTCACCGACAACACCGGCGTGCTGCCGGGGGCCACCATCAGCGCCCGCGAAGTCTCGTCCGGCTTTTCCCAGGAAGCGGTGTCGAACGCCGACGGCTCCTTCAC
>JBOGIX010000610.1:0-2698 GCA_050744685.1 Vicinamibacterales bacterium
CCCGACGCGAGCGCCTCGCGCGCTTTCCAGAACGCGTCGCTCTCATAGCAGCCGCCGCCGATCGTGCCGACGGTGCGCCCGTCGGCAAACACCAGCATCTTGGCGCCGGCACGCTGGGGCGTCGAGCCGTTCGCACGGACGATGGTGACGAGCGCGACCGGCTCGCCGCGCCGGAGGGCGTCGGCGGCCGCTGCGAGCACTTCCTCGTTCAGACGAGCACCTCGATCTTGGCCTTCTTCTTCGCCTCCGCGATGAAGGCATCGGCGCGTTCCTGCTTCTTCCGGTTGCTCAGGTACTCGACGACCTTGTCCTTGACCGTCTCGAAGGGGATGGTGGTCGACGGCTTGCGTTCCGCCAGCTTGATGATGTGATAGCCGAACTGCGTCGTGACGACGTCGCTGATCTCGCCCGGCTTCAGGTTGAACGCGGCCTCGTCGAACGGAGGCACCATTCGCCCGCGCTGGAAGTATCCAAGGTCCCCACCCTGCTCGCGGCTGCCGTCGTCGGAGTTCTCTTTCGCCAGCTTCGCGAAGTCCTCGCCAGCCTTGGCGCGCTTGAGCAGCGTGTCGATCTTCGTGCGGGCGGCCTTCTTCGTGGTGTCGTCCGCTTTCTCGTCGGCGGTGATCAGGATATGGCTTGCCCGGACGGCTTCGCCCTGGGTGAACTGGTCGGGATTCTTGTCGTAGAACTCTTTCGCTTCCGCGTCGGTGGCCGGCGGGAGCGTGGCCACCTCGGCATCGACCATCTTCTTGATGACCATGTCGACACGCGCGTCCGCCCTGAGCTGTTCGACCGTCGTCTGCCGGGCGGCGAGCGCCTTCTTGAATTCGGCTTCGTTCGGGAACGTGCCCTGCAGCCGCGCGACCTGCGCCTCGATGTCGGCGTCGGTCACGGTGATGCCGCGCGAGGCGGCTTCCTGCTTCATGACGGTGTAGGTGATCAGCTGATCGAGCGCGGCACGGAGGATCTCGTCCCGACGTTCGGCGGGAACGGGGCCGTTCCGGGCTTCGACGTTCTTCACGAGCCGATCGAAGTCGAACTTGGTGACCGGCGTTCCGTTCACCCGGGCCAGCACGTCGGGGAGCTCCGCGGGCATGGGCTTTGGGGGCGCCGGCGGCTGCGGCGCCGAGCCTTCGGCCGGGACCGGCGTCTGCGCAGCAGCGGTCTGCTCGGCGGCGGGGGCCTTCTTGCAGCCGGCCACGGACGAGAGCACGAACGCGGCGAGAACGATTGAAACACGTGTTTTCACGAGAACATCCCTGGTTTGGTGCGAGGTCATCGTCGGCCCCTCGCGGCAAAAACGCGAGAGCGCATCAGGCGATTATCGCATGCAGACCACGGCGTGGGCGGCGACGGACCAGCTTGCCGCGCGACTACGGAGCGAAGCCGTGCAGCAGGCAGACTTCGGTTGGCTCGGTGCCGGCGAGGAATGCTTCTTTGAATATCCTCGGGCATCCGGCCGCGGCGATCTTGCCCGTGTCGCGATCGATGTCGACGAACGAAATGCCTTCCGGCGCCTCAAAAGTGCTGTTGGGATGGCCGGCCAGGGCGCGCGCCATGAACGACGTCCAGATCGGCAGCGCCGCCTGCGTGCCGCTCAACCCGAGCGGATTGTTGTCGTCGAGGCCGACCCACACGACCGTCAGGAGTTCGGGCGTGAAGCCTACGAACCACGCGTCGCGCAGGTCGTTGGTGGTGCCGGACTTCCCGGCGGCGTCGAGCGAGAAGCCGGCGGCGCGCGCCCCCGCTCCCGTGCCCTCGTTGATGACGCTGCGCATCATGTTGGTGATGAGGAACGTCGTGTCCGGCCGTGCCACGGTGCGCGTCGCGGCTTTCTGGAGCGGCAGGTCCTTGCCGCCGGACACCAGGCGCGAAATGGCCTTGAGCGGACGGATGGTGCCGCCGTTCGGGAACATCGTGTACGCGGCGGCGATCTCGAAAGGCGTGGCTTCGAAGACGCCGAGCGCGATGGCCGGGTATGGCCGCGGCGGCGTGCCCGCGCCGACCCGCCGCCACAGCGCGGCGACCTGCTCGTAGCCGGCGCTTTCGGCCACCTTGACCGCGGCGATGTTGCGCGAGAGCGCGAGCGCACGGCGGAGCGTGATCGGCCCGTCGTACTCGCCGTCGTAATTGTTCGGGCTCCAGGTCTGCTCGTTGAACGTGATCGTCATCGGCTCGTCCCAGACGACCGTGGCCGGCGTGATATCGGTGCGCCCCTCCGATTGCGCGCGCTCGAACGCCGCGAGGTACACGAACGGCTTGAATACGGATCCCGGCTGCCGCCGCGCGTTCGTGACGCGGTTGTATTGCGACTGGTTGTACGAGCGTCCGCCGACGAGCGCGAGCACTTCGCCTGTGCGCGGGTCGACGGCGATGAGCGCGGCCTGCGGCCGGCGGCGCCGGCGCGCCAGCGTCTTGTCGAGCCGCGTGAGCCCTTCGCGCAAGGCGTCCTGCGCCACGCGCTGCAGGTGGACGTCGAGCGTCGTGTACACGTCCACCGTTCCGGCCTTCGGGTACTTCGCCTGCAGTTCCTGGCTGATGAAATCGACGAAGTAGGGCGCCTCCGCTTCGAGTGCGCGCGCGACGATCGTCAGCGGCTGGCGCGTTTCGCGTTCGGCGGCGGCGGTGGTGATGAAGCCCGTGTCCGCCATCGCCCTCAGCACGACGTTGCGCCGGTCCTTCGCACGCTCCGGGTTGT
>JBOGIX010000611.1:0-1790 GCA_050744685.1 Vicinamibacterales bacterium
CTAGTCAGTTTCCAGTCGCCAGTTTCCAGTTGCCAGAATTCAATGGTTCCCAGTCAGTTCCCAGTTATCTGACCTTCAGCAGCTGCCGGTTGCGTTTGTTGCAAGGCTGCGTCGAGACTGGAAACCACCAAAGCCTGGCAACTGGAAGCTGGCAACTGGAAACTGGACACAGCATCATCCCGCGACAAGCGCCGCGCCGTGGACGGCGGCGCCGAGCAGTCCGGCTTTCGGGTTCAGGATCACGGCCACGGGAATGCGCGCGACGAGCTCGTGCATCGGCGTCTTGGCGCGGAATGCCTCCAGGAAGAGCCCGGCTTGCAGGGCCGGGAGGATGCGCGGGGCGATGCCGCCGCCGATGAAGACCCCGGCCGTCGCGATGGTGCGCAACGCGAGGTTGCCAGCCTCTGCGCCGTAGGCGGCGACGAACATGTTCACGGCCTCGACGCAGTGCGGGCAGCGCTGTTCGGAGGCAGATGCGGTGATGCGGGCGGGGAGGTCCGCGGGATCCTCCACGTCGCCGACACCCGCGCACAGCTTCGACGGGGCGGTGCTGCTGGCGGTGAGCGGCTCGGAGCCGATTGCGTCGTGCGTGAACTGGTACACGTTGACGAGGCCGGGCCCGGAAAGAATCGACTCGGCGCTCACGCGGCCGAGCACCGGGCTGAGCGCGGCCACCATTTCCAGCTCGCGAAGCGTCCGTGCGGAGAAATCCGCGTGACCGCCTTCCGACTCTCCCGGCACGAACCGCCCCTCGACGTTCAGCAGCATCGACTCACCCAGGCCGGTGCCCGCCGCGATCACGGCGATGTTCCCGCTGGCGACGCGTATGCCGGGCTGCAGCACCGCGAGCTCCCCGGCGGTGAGCACCGGGACGGCATAGGCGAGCGCTTCGAGGTCGTTCAATACAGAAACCGCATCGATGCGCAGTGCACGTTTCATCGCCGCGGCATCGATCCGCCAGGGCACGTTCGTGAGCGTCGCGACCTGATCGGTGACGGCGCCAGCCACGCCGACGCACACCGCGCCCAGTTGCTCCCGTGTGATGCGGCGTCGCTCGAGGAAGAGCTCGATGATGGCTTCGAGCCCGTCGTGATCCAGCGTCACGAACTCGTCGATGGCCGTCGGCTCCGGCCTGTCACTGGCAGCTTCGAACAGTCCCAGCAGCGTCTTCGTGCCGCCCACGTCACCCGCGAGGATCATCCAGTCATTGTATGCGTGCCGTGCGGGCCGCGCGCGGCCACACGCACGCGCGCGAGCGGGAGCTATGATTGGTGCGGTGGACAACCAGTGCGCCGCAAGATGTCCCAGTAGCAGCAACAGGCCACCCGTGAGGACAACCAGGACGCCGCAAGATGGCCCGGTGGCAGCAACACTCCATCCGTGAGGACAACCAGGACGCCGCAAGATGGCCCGGTGGCAGCAACAGGCCACCCGTGAGGACAAGAAATGCCTGGCCCCTACACTGCGCGTGACATCCGCCACCTGTATCCGTCGATCACCGACAACCACCTTCGGTATCTCGAGAAGTGGGGCCTCGTCCGCACCGGCGAGCCGGGAGGCGAACGGCTGTACTCGTTTTCCGATCTCCTGACCGTGAAGCAGGCGGCCGGCGAGCTCGAGGCGGGCACGCCGCTCCGCGTGCTCCTTCGTACCATGCTGGCCGAGCGCCAGGGACAGCTCGCCCTGGACTTTCAGCCCGCGCACGCGGGCGGCGATACGCCCCGCGCGAAGGTGCTCGCGCTCGAGGCGAGGAAGGAGAAGGGACCGTCTGCGGCGTCGGTGATCAGTCC
>JBOGIX010000612.1:0-3368 GCA_050744685.1 Vicinamibacterales bacterium
CCCCCAGGCAGCCCGAGGCCGCGCCGCGAGGCCGCAGCCGCCGCAAGATGACTCCCTGGCAGCCCGAGGCCGCGCCGCGAGGCCGCAGCCGCCGCAAGATTGCCCCCTGGCAGCCCGAGGCCGCGCCGCGAGGCCCTAAAAATGCCCGCCGTGCTACGAATGCCCTGTTCCTCGTGTGCGGCACGGCGACGTCGAGCTGGGCGCCGATCGTGCCGTTCGCGAAAACGCGGCTCGGCGTCGACGAAGGCACGCTCGGCCTGATCCTGCTCGCGTTCGGCGGCGGCTCGATCGTCACGATGCCGCTCGCGGGGGCGGCCATCCATCGCTGGGGCAGCCGGCGCGTGGCCATCGGCGCCGCCCTCGCCGGCTGCAGCGTGCTGCCACTGCTGACGATCGCCACCTCCCCCGCACTGCTGTCGCTGTCGCTCTTCGCCTTCGGCGGCGCGCTCGGCGCGCTGGACGTCGCGATGAACGCGCAGGCCATCGCCATCCAGTCGGCGCTCGGCCGATCGATCATGTCCGGCTTTCACGCGCGCTTCAGCGTGGGAGGACTGGTCGGCGCCGCCGTGCTCAGTGCGCTGCTCCGAGCCGACGTGTCCCTCCCGATGGCGGTCCTCGGCATTGCCGCCACGCTCGCGGTCGTGACACTCGCCTGCCGCTCTCGCCTGCTGCTCGACCACGGCTCCGCCGCCGGCACGACGCTGACGCTGGTGCCGAGCCGCCGCGTCGTCGCGCTCGGCGCGCTCTGCTTCATCTCATTTCTCGCGGAAGGCGCCGTACTCGACTGGAGCGCGGTCTTCCTGCGCGACCTGCGGCACGTCGACGTGTCGATTGCAGGAATAGGCTACGCGATCTTCTCGGTCGCCATGGTGACGGGGCGGTTGACGGGCGATCCGCTGACGCATCGATTCGGCACGGAGCGGATGCTCGCGGTCGGCGCCGCAGTTGCCGCGGGTGGGTTCCTGCTCGTCGCCGGCGTACCCGGCGTGGCCGCCGCGCTCATCGGATTCGTGTTGATCGGCTTTGGCGCCGCCAACATCGTCCCCGTGCTCTTCAGCGCTTCGGGAAACGTTGCTGGCGTGCCGCCGAGCGTGTCGCTGGCCGGCGTGACCACCATCGCCTACGCGGGCCTGCTGCTCGGCCCGGCACTGATTGGATTCGTGGCCGACTGGACCAGCCTGCCCGCCGCGTTCGTGATGGTGGCGGCGATGCTCGCGGTGATTACGTTCACCGCCCCGCGCGTGCAGTAACGCTGCGTCCTGGATTGGTGTAGTTGCCAGTTGCCAGTTGCCAGTTGCCAGTTGCCAGTAGTGTCCGGTTAACAGTTTCGCGAATACGTACAAATCGATGGAACTAGGGCATTTAGGTTGCGCCACGGTCGTAATCGATTTGAATCGAGGCCGTCGACTGCTGTCTGCTGAGCGGCATGAACAGTGGGCAGACGCTTTTCGCGCAATTGGTGACGCACGTGCCGGCACACGAGTTTCGAAAATGCGTGCATCGGTACCGCGGCAATCATCGGGTGCGGACGTTTTCGTGCTGGGATCAATTCCTGTGCATGATGTTCGCGCAGTTGACGTTTCGCGAAAGCCTGCGGGATATCGTCGCGTGCCTGCGCGCCCGCGATCCGCTGCTGTACCACATGGGTATTCGCGGCAGCGTGTCGCGCAGCACGCTCGCAGACGCCAACGAATCGCGCGACTGGCGCATCTATGCGGATTTCGCGCAGGTGCTGATAACGGAAGCCCGCCAGCTGTATGCGAACGAGGCGCTCGCCGTCGATCTCGCCAACACCGTGTACGCGCTCGATTCCACGCTCATCGACTTGTGTATGACCTTGTTTCCATGGGCGCCGTACAAACCAACCCAGCACGCAATCAAGTTGCATACGTTGCTCGATCTGCGCGGGCAGATTCCGACGTTTATCCGCATTACCCCGGGGCAGATCCACGACGTCAAGATCCTCGATCAGCTGACCCCCGAAGCCGGCGCCTTCTACGTCATGGACCGGGGCTACCTCGATTTCGCGCGGCTGTATCGCTGGACCCAACACGGTGCGTTTTTTATCACGCGGGCACGGAAAGATTTCCGGTTTACTCGGCTGATGTCGCGCCCGGTCGACAAAACCACCGGCGTGCAATGCGATCAGACCATCGCGCTCGTGTGGTTCTATTCCGTCAAAGGCTATCCCGATCGGTTGCGTCGGATTCGGTTCTGGGATGCCGCCCAGCAGCGGCGGCTGGTATTCGTGACCAACAATTTCACATTGCCGGCGCTCGCCATTGCGGAGTTGTATCGCTCCCGATGGCGCGTGGAGTTGTTCTTCAAGTGGATCAAACAACATCTGCGGATCAAAGCGTTCTATGGCACTTCGGAGAATGCCGTGAAGACTCAAGTGTGGACCGCGGTCTGCACCTATTTGCTGGTGGCCATCATGCGGAAGCGGTTGAACCTCGACGTCTCGTTGCACACGATCCTGCAAATCTTGAGCGTGTCCGTGTATGAGAAAGTGCCGATGAATACGGCATTTCTGACGATAAATCCGTTGCTCAGCGACGCCGATCCTCATAAACAACTGACATTGCTCAACTTTTAACCGGACACTACTGGCAACTGGCAACTGGCAACTGGAAACAGACATCAGAAATCCATCGGCGCCCCGAGCGGCTCCTGCTCCAGGTCCAGCACCGACCCGGTGATCAGGGCGCTGTCGTCGGAGGCGAAGTACGCGGCGGCGATAGCGATGTCCTGCGGCGTCAGCAGCCGGCCGAACGGCCGGGTGGCGATGGCATCGGCGATCCAGTCCGCGTGCCGCCCCTCTTTCTTCTGGACCCGATCCTCACCCTCGGTCAGCGTCCATCCAACGTTCAGCTGGTTGACGCGGATCCGGTACTGCTTCAGCGCCGACGCCGCGTTTCGCGTCATCGTCATCAGCCCCCCCTTGGAGACGGAGTACGGCCCGAGCTTGGGCGCGCCGATGTACGCGTTCACCGATCCGATGTTCACGATCGAGCCGCCGCCGCGGATCTTCATCGACGTCACCGCTTCCTGGAGCAGTACGAACGGCGCGCGGAGGTTGACGGCCATGATGTCGTCCCACAGTTCCACGGGCGCGTCCTCCAGGAACCCCCGGGACGTCATGGCAGCGTTGTTGACCAGGATATCGAGGCCGCCCCGCCATCCGATCGCCGCCCGCGCCATGCGGCGCGAAGCCTCGACGTCCCTCAGGTCGGCGGCGAGGAACGTCGCGGAGCGCCCGAGGTCGCGCAGCCGGTTGACGACCTCGGCGCCGGCCGCCTCGTCGCGCCCGTGGATGACGACCGCTGCCCCGAGTGCGCTGAAGTGCTCGGCGATGCCCCGGCCGATGC
>JBOGIX010000613.1:0-4872 GCA_050744685.1 Vicinamibacterales bacterium
GAGTCGTACGCCTCGCGACCGAGGTCCTGTTCGACGCAGGCCATGGCGAAGAGGAAGTGGACCATCGCGTTGGCGGGTTCGAGCGAGCGCGCGTGCGCCAGATAGCCGAGCGCCCCGTCGTAGTCCTTCGCCTTGATCGCCGTCCTCGCCAGCGCGAGCAGCAGTGGCGCCGACGGACCGGCCATCCGGGCCGCGCGTTCCAGCACCTGACGGGCCTCGACAAACCGGCCGGCGCGGACGTGAATACTCGACAAGGCATCCAGCGAGCGCGGCGTCGACAATCCGCGGCGATCGATCGCCTCGAGCATCAGTCGGGCCACGGCATCGCCTTTGGCACCGGGTGATACAGCAACCGCGGCCATGACATCGGCTTCCGTCAGCGCTGGATGGGCGGCGAGCGATTCGATCGCGCGGCGCGCTCCAGTCATATCTCCAAGCGCACCCATGTCGGCGGCCACGATCGCCATCGCCTGGGGACGTTCCCGCACTTCCGGTGTCAGGCGATCCAGCATGGCCCGGCTGGCGGCGAACTGGCCGTCGAGCGCCAGCAGCAACCCGCCCTGGAACAACGCTTCGTGGCTGCGCGGATCGACCTCGAGCAGCTTCCGGTAGACGGCAATGGCTTTCGCGCGCATCCCGGCGTCCGTGGCGGCACGCTCCTGGTACAGGCGACCGAGATTCTCGTAGGCAGCGGGACTTTTCGGCGCAAGGCGAATCGCCTCGCGGAAATGCGCTTCGGCGGCGGTCACGCCTCCGCGCTGCGCGGCGATCACGCCGGCAAGGTTGTGCAGTACCGGATCCCCAGGCTGCGTCTTCAGCGCCGCGTCGGCGGCACGCCCCGCGGCCTCCAGCTCACCGCGCTCGATCAGCCGCGCAAGCTGCTGGAGTGTGGCCTCATCCGCCAGCTTCGCTTGCGCGCCGAGTACGACACCCGCAAGCGAGACGCCCGCCGCCAGCACCACTATCAGCGTCGTCGCACGAATACCTGCCGAAGACAACGTCATCGTCCCCGTTCCCGGCTGGTGTCCTTCAGCCTTCTGAACGTCTTCATCGCCGCCTCGGCATCCGCCGTGCGCCCCTGCTGGCGGTAGATGCGAGACAACGCGTAGTAGGGCGCAGGATAGCCGGAATCCGCCTCGGCTGCCTGGCGCAGCGCCTTGACGGCATCGTCCAGCCTTCCGCGTTCCTCGAGAAGCGCGCCGAGCTGGTAATGGGCCGGTGCGAGGCCCCGATCGTAGGTCAGTGCCTCGCGGACCAGGCGCTCGGCTTCATCCAGCTCGCCGCGCGAACGAAGCAGGATGGCGAGATTGAGCGCGGGCCAGCCCGATCGGTTCGCGTCCGCGTCTCGATTCAGGCGCACCGCTTCCCGATAATGCGGAATCGCGGCCTCGGGCTCGTGCAGCGCTTCGTAACAGAGTCCGAGATTGTCGTGCGCCCTCGCGAGCTCCGGCGCCCGTGCAACAACGTCTTTCAGGCGTGCGATGGCCGACGCGTACTGCCCGTCGTCGTAATCGAGGCGCGCGAGCCAGTACGTATGGACCACGTTTGCCGGCTCGGCGAGCGCGAGCTTCTGCAGTTCGGGGCGTGCCCAGTCGCCGCGCTGCATCGCAATGTAAGCGAGGGCGAGCTGCAGCCGCGACTGATTGTCGAGCGGACCGAGCGCCTCGGCCTTCTTCAACGCGATGGCCGCGTTCAGCGGCTTGCGATCCAGCATGAACACGCCCGCAATCTGCATGAGCAGCTCTCGCGAGCCCGGCTGGCGTGCAATGGCGTCGGCCAGCAGCCGCTCGGCGCGTTCGTAGTTCTTTGCCGCCAGCGCCCGCTGGATCTCGGATCGTGGCGGATTCGCGGCTGCGATCGTTGGGCTGGCACTCATCGCCTCTTCGATCGCCGACATCGACGGGACCTGCGCGGCAAGAGGCGCGGGGATTGCGAACACGACTACGGCCGCCAGAAGCCGAACGGCTATCGACCCGGCCGCATGGGCCAGCGCGGCAGAGCGCGGGACGCGGCATCTATCGGCGGGCGCGTGCGGCGTCGATGCCAGCTTGCAGGGCATGCCCATCCTTGCTGCCGGGAACGAGCGCCAGCGCCCGCGCGACCGCCCGTGCCGCATCGTCCAGGCGTCCGTCCTCGAGATAGATCCTCGCGAGCGACAGGTGGACCTCCTCCAGTTCGGGGTCGCGGGCGATGGCCTCCTGGAACGCGCGCTCGGCGAGATCGCGCCGCCCCTGTTGCAGGTACTCGCGTCCGAGCGCCTGGCCAAGCCGCGCCGCACGCGGATCGATCGACTGGATTCTAGTGTGCGCCCACTGCGACAAACGCAGATACGCTTTTCCGAGCCGATACGCATACTCGGGATCGGACGGTGCGAGCTCGACGAGCGTCCGGTATTCGTCCGCGAGGCAGAGCACGTCGTCCAGGCGTTCGCACGCAGCGGCACGCTGCAGGTGCACCGCGGGCTCTCGCGGCATCAGCTCGGCCGCGCGGCCGAGCGCGGTCAGTGCCGCCTTCGGTTGCCCGAGCGCGAGAAAGCTCGCGCCCGCGAGCAGGTGCGGCGGGCCGAACGACGGATCGAGGCGTGAGGCGGCGCGGAACTCGGCGATCGCATCCGCATGCCGTCCGCGACGCTGCAGGACGATGCCGAGGTTGTGGCGGACGAAGGCGCGATCGCCGCCGGACGTGATGACGGCGCGGAACGCGGCTTCCGCCGCATCGAGTCGGCCTGCCGTGAGATCCGCCACGCCATCGGAAAAACGCGCGGCCAGCGCCTGAGGCAGGTCCTGCGACGCGGCCCCGGCCAGCGTCGGCGTCAGGACGAGCGCCAGCGCCAGCCGGAGCAAGGGCAGGCGGCGCGTCAGAACTCGAACCGTGCTGCCAGCTGCATGGTTCGAGGCTCCGTCACCGATCCGTTCCATCTGCCGAAGTCCGGGCTCGCCAGGTCGTTGTTGAAGGCAAGCCCACCCCATTGCCCGGGGTTGGTGAACATGTGCCAGTTCCACAGGTTGAAGATCTCGAACCGGATCTGCACGTTCGTCCCGCCCGCGAAGCGGGTGTTCTTGATGAACGAAAGATCCTGGTTGTGATACCCGAACGCGCGGACGGACTCTTCGATGCGGCTGCCGCGCCCGTAATAGAAGTTGAACGCGGAGACGTCCTCGAAGGCGCTCTTGTTGAACAACGGACCCTTGCCCGGGTCGAAGCTGCCCTTGTCCTGGGCGAACACCGCGTCGGGATTGACGATCGCCGGGATGCATCCCGAGCGGAACGCGCCGGGGACGTTGCAGAACCCGGAGCGGAAATACATCGGCAGTCCGGACGAATACTTGAAGATCGAGCTGACCTGCCATCCGCCGACGAGCGCATTGGTGATGGCGCCGTTGTTCATGTACGGCTTGCCCTGGCCGAGCGGCAGCTCGTAGACGAACGCCGCCGAGAGCACGTGCGGCGTGTCTGTCGCGGCGATGACCTCGTTGCGGTCCGCTTCGAACGGCGAGATCACGCCCTGCAGGCCGCTCCACGTGACGGCGTCGCGCTGCGTGTTGTCCGACGCGCTCGAGATCGTTTTCGACAGCGTGTAGGAGACCAGCCCGTAGACGCCTCCGGTGAACCGCTTCTCGAGCTTCACCTGGAGCGAGTTGTAGTGCGACGACCCGTGGCTTTCGTTGAGCCCCTGCAGGCTGCTGCAATATTGCGGGTACGGCCGCAGCGCCTGCGCCACCGACGGCGCACAGCCGGTCATCTGCTCGACCCAGCCCTCGTAGGGAAGCGGGACGCCGTGGAGGCTGGTCATGCCCGGGGTGAACTCGTCGTAGAGCGCCTCGCCCATCGAGAGGAACGCGGGATCGATGGCGTTGAGCGGATCGATGCTCGACGGCAACCGCCGCCCGGCGCTGCCGACGTAGCCCACGCTCAACGACATGTCACGTCCCAGTTCGCGATCGACGGTGATGTTCCACTGATGTGAATAGGGCCGCTTGTTGGCATCCACCGGCCGGTACAGCAGATCCTGGCCGTTCCGGTAAGCAGAGTCGATGAGCGGCGGGCGCGCGAAGTTCTGCGGCAGTCCCTGGTCGAGGAAGAACGCTGGCTCGATACCCCCGAGGCTCGTATTGAACGACGGCGTTGCAGAGAAACCGTCCTGCGAGATGCCGCCGCCCCAGCCGGGATAGAAGGCCTGCATGTAGAAGATGCCCCAGCCCGTTCGAACGACGGACTTGTCGTTGAGCCGGTACACGGCGCCGAACCGGGGTGCGAAGCCGCCGTAGAAATCCTCCTCCGGATAACGGTCCCCGTAGCTCGCGGCACCGTAGCTCTCGCCGGCGAAGGCAAGGCGTCCCGGTCTGCCGCCCGCGCCTGGGTTGGGACCCGCGGGGTCGAAGAACGAGAACCGGTCGTACTTCTCGGACGACGGCGAGTAGTAATCCCAGCGGAGGCCATAGTCGATCGTCAGCTGGCTGCTGGCGCGCCACGTGTCGCCGGCGAAGAAGATCCACGCGTTCTGGCGGGGATAGGCGGAATCGACGGCGCGGAACGTCGCGTTCGCGCTGTCGACGGCGCCAATCAGGAAGCTGGCGATCGGGCTGCCGCTGTTGACGCCGACGAGCCCCGTCGATCCCCGGCCGAAGGAGAAGCTCCCCGCCTGATTGCCGTTGCCGTGGATGTTTCCCATGATCTTCCGGTACTCCATCCCGCCCTTGATCGTGTGCGATCCTTTCGTCCACGTGACCGAGTCGTTGACGATGAAGGTGGGGCGCGTCGTGATGTTGCCGACGTTGACGCCGGCGTTGGTGCCGAACTGCGCGAAGCCGTCGCTGAAACTCATCTGCGGCGGTACGTTGTATCCCGCGACTCCCGCGATCTGCGGAAACT
>JBOGIX010000614.1:0-4826 GCA_050744685.1 Vicinamibacterales bacterium
GGCCTGTATGTGCCCGGCACTCCTGCCATTCTTGGCATTCCTGGCATTCCTGGCATTCGTGTGCATTCCTGGCATTTGATCGTTTCTCAGTCCCCGACTGTCAGGTATTCGAGCGGATCGATCCCCACCTCCGCGGGGTCGAGCGGCGCCACGATCGTATCGGCTGTGCCGGCGTCGCGCGACCCTTCCCACAGGTTGCGATCGAGGGGCCGCTCCAGGCGGACGCCGGCTCGGTCGAACAGGACGCGCACGCGGGGACGATACGGGTCGGGGGCATGGACGCGCGCGACCACGGCAATTTCGCCGGTGCTGAGCCGCACCAGGTTGCCCGGCGGGTAGATCCCCAGCAGCTGCACGAACCGGCGCACGAGGTGCTGGTCGAACTGCGTGCCGTCGTTCCGCTTGAGCACGGCGAGGATGCGGTCCGTTGGAAACGCCTGCTGATAGGCGCGCTGCGATCGCATCGCGTCGTACACGTCCGAGATGCTGCACAGCATCGTCGCCACGTTGAGCGACTGGCGCTTCGCGCCGAACGGATACCCGGTGCCATCGAGGCGCAGGTGGTGCTCGAACGCGACGACCGGCGCGAGGATCGGCATCTCCGGGGTCCGCCGCAGGATCTCGGCGCCGTCGACGACGTGCCGGCGCATGATCGTGAACTCGTCGTCGGTGAGCTTGTCGGGCTTGTTGAGGACTTCCTTCGGCGTGCGCACCTTGCCGATGTCGTGCATCAGCGCGGAGAGGCCGAACTCGCGCAGCAGCCGTCCCTCGATCCCGAGCGCGCGCGCCTGGCCCAACGTCAGGATAGACACTTACACCATGTGGGAGAACGAGTAGTTGTCGTAGTTGCGCATCGCCGTCAGCGCCACCAGGGCGGTGCGGTTCTGGGTGACCGCTTCGGCGAGGCCGTCCACGGTCTGGAGCGCCGCTGGCACGTCGGGCATCCCCTCGGTCGTGGCGCTTTCCCAGACCATTTCCGCCGTGGCCACGGCGTTCGAATACAGCTGGCGGATCGCCGCCATGTCGCTGGCGATGCCGCCGTTCCGCTTCTCTTCGGTGGTGATGCGGCCGATGCGGATGTGGGGGAACTGCGGCGGCTGCTCCCCGCCGCTTCGGGAACCGAGGGCGGCCATCGCGTGGACGAAGGCGTTCGCTTCGTCGGCGGTAATGCCGCGATCGAAGGCGATCCGCTCGATGCCGTGATCGCGCAGCCGCTTGATCAGTTCGGCCATGCCGGCGCTCGCCTTGGGCAGCGGCGTATCGGCCACGACCAGCTGGTTGCCGACGATGCCGACGGCGATCGAGGGATGCTGCTGGTGCAGCGCGCTGAGT
Organism: Vicinamibacterales bacterium; assembly: GCA_050744685.1. Taxonomy (GTDB): domain Bacteria; phylum Acidobacteriota; class Vicinamibacteria; order Vicinamibacterales; family 2-12-FULL-66-21; genus JACCXG01. The sequence goes on from JBOGIX010000614.1 coordinate 1,333, forward strand.
GCGGCGAGCAGGCCCTCGACGTTGCGGGCGAGCAGCGGGTGTGCCGACGAGTAGAGCTGCGCCGCCCGTACGCCGGAAGCGAAACGGCGGAGGAGTTCCTCGTAGAGCGCGACGCGGCTGGGGAGATCCTGCGACATGTCCGCCTATCCGAGCTGCGCCAGCTGCGATCGCGCGGCGGAGCGGACCCCTCGCGGGCCGCGCGTCGAGGCGTCACGCAGGATCTGCAGCGCTTCGGGAGTGCCGATGCGGCGCAGCGCGCTGGCGGCCGCCGTCCGCAGCTTCCGCGTCTGGAACGGCGTGCGCCAGTCGCCTTCGTGCAACGCCTGCTTCAACGCCTCGACGGCGTCGGCGCCGCCGAACGTGCCGATCGCGTCGAGCGACGAGAGATAGAGCTGCGGCTCCTTGCGCCGGTTCAAGTGTCGGACGAGATAGCTGAAGAGGGGCGCCGCACGCTCGTCGCGCATGCTGGCGGTCAGCTCGGCGAGCAGCGTGTCCCGCGTGCGGCCCGTTGCAGCCGACATGGCCTGGAGCAGCGTCCTCGACGCTTCGTCGCTGCCGTTCGTGACGAGCGCCTGCACCGCTTCGCGCTGCACGAGCGGCTCGTTGTCGGTGAGGAGCGGTACGAGCTCCTTCACCCCTTCGGCGCCGCCGAACTCGCGGAGCAGGTACGCCGCGGTGCGGCGGACTTCCCAGTTCGGCGCGTTCATGAGCTGCCGCACCGATTCGCGGCCTTTCGGGCCGAAGCCCACCAGGATGTCGCGGAGGCGCCGCCGGGACCGCGCATCCTGTTCGGACGACAGCACCTCGGCGAGCGACGGGATGACGCCGGCGCCGATGCCGTAGCAGAGCGTCTTGAAGCGATCGTACGCCGCATCGTCTGCTCCGCGCAGGTGAGCGGACACGTCCTTCATCATCGCGCCCCGCGTGAAGCGCGCGAGCGCAGCGGCGGCATGAGGCCGGCGCGCCGGATCCGTTTCGGCCTCGACCACCACGGCCTCTGCGAGCTGCCAGGCGGTGTCGGAATGGCTGACGCGCACCAGGTCCTCGGCGTGGGTCGTGACGGTTTCCGCGATGTCCCGCCAGCGCAGCGGCTCCTGCTCGATACGCAGCAGGTCGATGAGCAGCTGGTGATCGAGGCCGCGCACGGCGGTATCGCTGACCGTGCCCAGCCAGCCGGCGATCCGCTCGGGAGGATCGTCGCTCGTGCGCTCGACGTCGACCGGACGCGTACGCGCGCCCGACAGCTCCCGCGCGTAGTCCTCCGATACGAACGTCTCGTCGGAGTACGAGGTCAGCATGCCTTCGACGCGCGACCACAGTTCGGCGAACCCGTCGCCGCCGACGTCAGAGGCGGACGCCTCCTCAGCCGCGAGCGCGAGCAGGCGCCGCTGTCGATCGACGTCCGGCACCAGCGCCTGGAACGCGTGCGCGAGCCTGGCCGTGGCCCCGCCCTCCTTGATCACGGCGCCGGCGACGAAATGCGCGAGCGCCTCGTCGTCCATGCGCTCGACGACCGCTCCGGCCACGTTCGTCGCGCCGATCATCGCTTCCGGCCGCTGCCGCTGATCGAGCAGGCTCAGCATCGCTTCAGCAGAGAGGCGCCCGGCCGCCTCTCCCATCTGCGTGAACATCGGCTCGAGCTGCTGCGGGTCGTTACGCGTGAGCCACTCGGTGAGCCCGCGCAGCAGGTTCAGGAACGCCGCCGCCTCCATGGTCGTCCCGTGGCGCTCGGTCGCCGCCTGTAGCTGCTCCATCAGGGCCTGCAGCTTTGCCGGGTCCTCGACGATGTCGCGGAGGAGGCGCATGCCGCTGTCGTCCAGATCGAGACGGCGTCCGGCGAGCGCGGCGGCGACGATCTGCTCGACGGCGGCGGCGACGCCCTGTTTCTCGCGCAGCACTTCCGCGTAGTCGATCTCCTCGAGCTCGATGCTCGGGCCCCCGGCGGTCGTCCAGAGGTGCCTGATGCCGCCGCCGGCGCGCACGTCTTCCGGCGATCGCGCGAGCAGCAGCAGGAGCGTTCGCCATGAGTCGGCATCTACCGCGGCATTGAGCGTGATCGCGCCAATGAGATGCCGATGGAGCAGCTCGGCGAGCTCGGACACCCCGGAGTCGGGTTTGGGCATGCCGGCGCCGGCGACCAGCAGCTTGTCTGCGGACACCTGCAGGCGATACGGCCCACCGCTCGTGAGGGCCGCGGTGAGCTGCACGAGCCTGGCGAGCGATGCGGTGATCGCCGGGTGTGCGCCCGGATAGAGCGAGACGGCTCGTGCCGCGGCCTTGCAAGCGCGCGCGAAATCCGCGAGCTTCGCGGCAGCGTCCGGCGTCAGCAAGGTCGTCGGAGACGGCTCGGGCATCGTGGCAAGGGGAGCGCCGTGCCGCGCGCAGGCGCAGTCATTCTAATATTATTGCCCGAATGCGCACGGCCGACGTGATACGGCACAAGAGGGATGGCGCGCCGCTCGATCGCGACCAGATCCAGCACTTCGTCGAAGGCGTTGCCGATGGCTCGATGCCGGACTACCAGGCTGCGGCGCTGCTGATGGCGATCTTCCTGCGCGGCATGACCGCGGGGGAGACGGCGCAGCTCACGGCCGCCATGGTCGACTCCGGCGTGCGCGTGACGTTCGCCGATCTTCCTTCGGTTCCCGTCGACAAACACAGCACCGGTGGTGTCGGCGACAAGACATCGCTGATTCTCGCGCCGCTGGCGGTGGCCTGCGGCGCGGTGGTGCCGATGATGTCGGGCCGCGGGCTCGGCCACACCGGCGGCACGCTCGACAAGCTCGAATCGATTCCCGGCTTTCGCACCGCGCTGTCGCTCGAAGAGCTGAAGCGTGCCGTCGCGACCGTCGGCGCCGCGCTCGTCGGGCAGACCTCCGAGATCGCACCGGCGGATCGACGGCTCTACGCGCTGCGCGACGTGACCGGCACGGTCGAGAGCATTCCACTCATCTCGGCCTCGATCATGAGCAAGAAGATCGCCGAGGGGATCGGCGGTCTCGTGCTCGACGTGAAGACCGGCGTCGGCGCGTTCATGAAGACGCGCGAGGACTCGCGCCGGCTGGCCGAGTCGCTCGTCGCGCTCGGCAACGCCTCCGGTGTCGAGACCGAGGCGCTCATCACGCGGATGGAGGCCCCGCTCGGCCGCGCCGTCGGGAACGCCAACGAGGTCGTGGAAAGCATCGAAACCCTGAAAGGACGCGGCCCTGCCGATCTCGAGGAGCTGTCGGTGATTCTCGCCGCCCGCATGCTGGTGCTCGCCCGCGTCGCGCCCGACAGACCGGAGGCGGAGGCCCGGGTACGGAAGGCGCTCGCCTCGGGCGCGGGCCTCGAGGCGTTCCGCCGGATCGTCGAGCATCAGGGAGGCGATCCGCGGGTAATCGACGACTACGCCCGCCTGCCGTCGGCGCCCGACGAGCATCGCGTCGTCGCCTCCCGCGCCGGTATCGTCACGGGCATTCACGCCGAGCACGTGGGCCGCGCCGCGGTGTGCC
>JBOGIX010000615.1:0-5254 GCA_050744685.1 Vicinamibacterales bacterium
GATCGGGACGGCTGGCCCGCAGCGCAGGGAGCAGGCCGAACACGATGGCCGTGAAGAGCATGATGCCGAGCGTGAACGCGAGAATCCGCAGATCCGGCATAGCGCTGATGAGCAGCGGCTGCCCCTCGACCGGAATCAGCGCGAGCAGGCCGCGGGTGAGGACGACCGACAGCGCCAGGCCGGTAACGGCGCCCAGGACCGATAACAGCAGGCTCTCGACGAGCAGCTGCTTGACGAGCCGCCCGCGCGAAGACCCGAGCGACAGCCGGACCGCGATCTCCTTCTGCCGCATGAAGCCCCGGGCGATGAGCAGGTTCGCCACGTTCGCACAGGCGATGAGCAGCACGAGTCCCACCATGCACATCAGGACGATGAGCGCCGTGGAGAACTCGTTGCGGAGCCCCGAATACCCCATCGCGGCCGTCTCGACGAGCAGCTGCCCTTTCATGAACCGATCCCGCGAAAACTGTGACCAGTCCTTGGCCGCTGGAAGCGTCATCTCGTAGGCGCGGATCTGCGTGAACAGTCCCTGGAGCGGCGCCCCCGCAGATTCGACTGTGTAGCCGGGTTTGAGTCGCCCGAACACCTGGATCCAGCGGCTGCGCCGATCGTCCAGGTGCAGCCACGGCCAGTCGGGCACCATCACCGGCTTCATCTGGACGGGCACACGAATCTGCGGCGACTGTGCCGGGTCGACGCCGGCGAATCCTGCCGCCGAAACGCCGACGATCGTCATCGGCGAGCTGTTCACGAGAATCTTCCGGCCGAGGACGGCGGGATCGCGCGCGAAGCGATTGACCCAGTAGTCGTAGCTGAGGACAACGACCGGATGCCCCATGTAGGCCTGGTCGTCTTCCTGCGAGTTGAACACACGGCCGAGCGCGGCGGGCACGCCGAGCATCGTGAAGTAGTTCCCCGAGACCATCTCCGCCTGGACGCGCTCGGTCTGGTTGTCGACGCTGATCGACGCGTCGACCAGCCGGCGGCAGAGGACCTCGGCGAGCGGTTCGGCACGCTGTTGCAGGTCCTGATAGAGCGGATACGAATGCATCCGCGAGCCCATGTTGTTGCCGTTGTGCGGACCCTGCTGGTAAAGCATCACCAGTTCGTCGGGGGCGCGAACCGGCAGCTTGCGCAGCAGGATCTGGTCGATCAGCGTGAAGATCGCCGTGTTGGCCCCGATCCCCAGCGCGAGCGACAGGATCGCCACGCTGGCGAAGAGCGGGTTGCGCCGCAGGCCGCGTGCGGCGAGCCTCAGATCGGAGAATGGAGCAGTCATGTCCATCGTTTGACGAGTGCGCCCCCTCCGGGGTTTGCCGGCGGGATGAATTTTTCCGGCCGGCCGTCCACGTCGGCACTCCCCGACTGAAGAGAGCGTGAAGAAATCGCCCGAGCTCTTCCGGCTGAAGCCGGAAGCCACCCGGCCCCTGCTACAGCGGGCAAGAATTCGAGCGGTTATGTCGACAGGGCCCGTTTCCCCAGTCGCCGCAACCGTTCTGCCGGCCCGCGCAGCGATCGGCCGCGGCGGTGCAGTTCGGCCCAGATGTCGCCCGCGTCTGCCATCCGCCGCTCCATCGACCGCACGGTGAAAGAGCGGGGGCCGACCACACCACTCTCGACTTCTTCCCACGTGCACGGCGCGGAAACGGGCGCGCCTGCCTTCGCTCGTACCGCGTAAGCCGCGGCAAACGTGGCGCTGTAGCCGTTCCTTCCCGTGTCCACGAGGATCCGCCCTCCCCTGTCGGCCTTGCTGAACTCCTGCGTGAGCGTGTCCGGATTCCGCATGACCAACAGCGACCCGACGGCATGCGCGAACCGTTCGGCCTCGCCCATGTCGCTCTTGCCATCGAGCGGGACGACGATGTGAAACCCTTTCGAGCCGGAGGTCTTGACCCACGACGGCAGGCCAAGCTCATCGAGCAGGTCGCGGAGCGAGAGCGCAGCGGCGCGCAATACGTCGGGCGCCTCTCCGCTGGGGTCCAGGTCGAAGACGCACAGGTCTGGTTGATAGAGGTGCGGCGCCCGCGACGTCCACACGTGCGGTGTGACGCAGTTCTGGTTGGCCATCCACAAGAGCGACCGGACGTCCGTGACCAGCGGATGGTGCACGGTGCCGTCCTTCTTCGGCACCTCGACGCGCTCGAGCCAGGCGGGAAACCCCTTCGACACGTCCTTGTGGAAGAACCCCTTGTGTCCGATCCCCGACGGATACCGCTCCATCGTCACCGGCCGCGCGCGCAGGTGCGGCAGCATCAACGGTGCGACGGCCTCGTAGTAGGCTGCCATCTCGCCCTTCGTGATCCCGTCCTCGGGGAAGAGGACCTTTTCCGGGTGGGTGATCACGCACCCTCCCGGACGACCGCGCGCGGCGGCTTGTCATGGCGCACGCCGAGCAGCCGCGGGTGGCGCAGCTTTCCATGGACGGTCCACTCGATGAACGCCACGTCGACGACGACTTCCGGCTGCACCCAGTGGGCGCGCAGGCGAGGCAGGCCCACCGCTTTCGTGAACGGTGCCGCCGGGATCTCGATCACGTCGAAACGGGCCCGCAGATCCAGCAGCAGCCTGGTGTCGAACCCCGTTCCGATGCGGCCGGCGAACACGAAGTCGTCACCCGCGAAGTAGCCGACGAGCAGCGCCCCGAGGCCGACGCGCGTGCCCTGCGGATCGGTGAAGCCGCCGACGACGAGTTCCTGGCGCAGCTCGCATTTCATCTTCAGCCAGTGCGGCGAGCGCCGCTGTTCGTACACGGAATCGCGCCGCTTGGCGATGACCCCTTCCCAGCCCTCGGCACAGGCAAGCTCCCAGGGTGCGGCATGGTCGATCGACGCGACATGCCTGAGCGGCGCGCGGAACGGCAGGTCGCGCAGGAGCGCCCGGCGCGTGTCGAGCGACAGGCGCGTCACGTCGCGCCCGTTGAGCCACATGACATCGAAGACGTGATAGCTGAACGCGCGAGGACCGCCGGCCACATCGCCGCCGCGGCCGTGCAGCGACCAGTCTGCTTCGCCATCGAGGATCGCGTCATGAACTGGAAGCGCCGACACGGCGTCGGCGACGGCGGGCAGATGCTGCTCGAGCCGATTGCGGGAAAACAGGCGCACCCGGCTTCCCTGTTTGAACGCCAGCAGGCGGATGCCGTCGAACTTGCGCTCGAAGATCCAGTCCGGCCCGGTGAAGCGCTGCTGGGTCAGGGTCGCGGCCATGGGCACGACCCATTCTGGAAGGGCGTCTGCCACGCCGGCCAAGGTTAACGCATCCGCCGGCGGATTGGCATCCGCGGGCGCGACGCCGTCACGACAGGTCGACCGCGATCATGTTGCGGCGATCGCGCAGATACGCACGCGAGCCGACGAGCACCGGCGGCGTCCACGAAAGATGCTCGAGCAGCGGCGCCTTCGCCGACACCTTGAAGCCGTGCGGCGACGGATGCGCAATCATCAGGTTGCCGTCCTGATCGAGGGTGATCAGCTTCTGGTCCGCCCAGACGAACGTGGCTTTCTCGATGCTGCGCTCCTGCCAGTGGATCTTCCCGCTGCGGGCGTCGACCGCGCTGAGGATCGCCTGGCTCCCCTTGCCGCCGCTCGAGAAATAGATCGCGTCCCCAACACGCATGGCGTTCCCGTGATGGAGCCGCAGCCGCGGCGAGCTCCAGAGCTCGACCGCTTTGGTCTGCAGGCCGGTTCGCTGGAGCTCGATGCCCTTGGCGCCCCCGTTGTACTCGGACGAGACGAACAACAGGTTGCCCGGACCCCAGAGGGGCGTGGCGACGGCAATCGAGTAGTCCGCCTTGAACGGCACCGTCCACTGCAGGTCGCCATTGAGCGGGTTGACGCCGATGAGTGCGCCGTCGAGCAGCGAGGCCAGTTGCTCGAGGCCGTTGACGTCGATCAGGATCGGCGACGAATACACGTTGCCGAAATCGTGCCTCGCCCAGGCCACGCTGCCGTCGGCCTGCCGAAACGCCATCAGCGCCTTGCCCGGGCCGCCTACCGGGACGATCACCAGGTCCCGAAAGGCAATCGGGCTGGACGAGTACCCGTACATGAGTCGCGATCCGCCTTGCGTGCCCCAGAGGTCCTGCGTCCACAGCACCTTGCCCGTTTTCTTGTCCAGGCACTGCAGGCGTCCGGCAACGCCCGTCGTGAACAGGCGGTTCCCGACCACGAGCGGCGTGGCATACGGCCCGTTCCCCATTTCGGGTGCGTCGCTCTGGAACGAGGCGGCAGAGGCAGCCTGTTCCCAGAGCGTCTTGCCGGTCTCGGCATTTGCCGCGAGCACGACTTCGTCGCGGCCCTTGCGGTACATCGTGAACAGGACGTTGTTTTCGACGACGGTGGACGAATAGCCGTCGCCAAGTGGACGCTTCCAGATCACCCTGGGTCCGGTGGCAGGCCACGTGTCCTTGATCCCTGTGGCGTCCGTCTGGAAGTTGCGGTGCGGGCCGCCCCACTGGGTCCACGGCAGCGCGCGTGGCCTGGACTGAGCGGCGGCGTCGATGGCGCGTCCGACGGCCGGCGCGGCAAGGGCAAGGGACAGGAAGGTTCGGCGATCCATGGCAGAGCCTTTCCGTGAAGCGGTTTTGATAAGTCAGGCAGCGAGCGGCCCCCCATTTACAAAGGCCGTGCCGCCATGCAGCCTCGCCGGTACCGCGAGCCGACGGTGATTAGACACCGGCATAGCGGTTTTTGGCTGTCCGCTTCCGAAGATCGCTGTTCGCCTCCGGACGGATCTACCCGGCTACGAGTTCCCCGTCGCCAGTCATCGGTTCCCGGTTTCCAGTCAACCGGTTACCACCAAAAAACATACTCGGAACTGGAAACTGGGAACTCGGAACTGGGAACTCGGAACTGGAAACTGGAAACTGGAAACTGGAAACTGGAAACTGGAAACTGGAAACTGGAAACTGGAAACTGGAAACTGGGAACTGACCTCGCGAGAAACACTATTCGGAGCGCAGCGCCCGAATGACGTCGACGCGTGCGGCGCGCGCGGCCGGCATGAGCGACGCCAGGACCGCCGCGCCGATCAGGATGCTCGCCGCCGCGGCAAGCGGCAGCGCACCCGGGATGCGGATGTCCGCGATGTAGCCGCCGAAAAGTCGCGCGAGCAGCATCCCGCCGATGGCGCCGACGAGGATCCCGAGCGCCGCAATGCCGGCCCCCTCGCGAAGCACCCGCGTCAGCAGGTGACGCGGCGCCGATCCGATCGCGAGCCGGATCCCGAACTCGCGCGTGCGCGCGCTGACCGAGAA
>JBOGIX010000616.1:0-4132 GCA_050744685.1 Vicinamibacterales bacterium
CGCTGAACGACATTCATGGCATTCATGCGCATTCATGGCATTTCTTCATGCGCCGTCGAAGGCCGTATCTGGAATTACCGCTCCCCTTGCTAACCGAGATGACGTGGCATAGAGTAAGCACTCGGTAACCGAGAGGGGTGCCCCGTGAGCCGTCCGTCAGACCTGGTGCAGGGAACGCTCGACCTGCTGCTTCTCAAGATCCTCGCGCTCGAGCCGCTGCACGGGTGGGCCATCGGACAGCGACTTCGACAGGTCTCGGGCAACGTGCTCCAGGTGAGCGACGGCTCGCTCTATCCGGCGCTGCACAAGCTGGAGAACGAGGGCTGGATCAAGGCGGAGTGGAAACCGACGGAAAACAACCGGCGCGCCAAGTTCTATTCGCTCACGCGCGCCGGACGCCGCCAGCTCGAGCACGAAACCGCCGCGTGGGATCGCCTCTCGTCGGCCATCTCCCAGATCGTGAGAATCGAGGAGGCCTGATATGGAGCTCGCACGGTGGTCTCGTCTCGCCTGGATGCGGCTGCGCGCGCTCGTCCGAGCAGGCGCGCTCGACGACGAGCTGGACGAGGAGCTGCGGTTCCATCTCGATCATCTCGTGGAGACCAACATCGCCCGCGGCCTGTCGCCCGCCGCCGCGCGGCGTGAGGCGCTGCTGGCGATGGACGGCATCGAGCGGCGGAAGGAGGAGTGCCGCGACACGCGCGGTGTGCGCCTGGTGCACGACGTCGTCCAGGATGTTCGGTACGCGGCGAGAACGTTGCGGCGCGCGCCGGCGTTCACGACTGCTTCCATCCTGACGCTGGCACTGGGCATCGGCGCCACGGCCGCCATGTTCACCGTCGTCAACGGCGTGTTGTTGCGGCCGCTGCCGTTTCCCGAGCCGGACCGGCTCTTTCTCGTGGCGCTGTCGCCAAAGAGCTTCCTGATGCCGCAGCCGGGAATGGCGGACGCGACATATGTGCAGTTCAAGGAACGCGACCGGGTGTTCCAGCACCTCGCGGCATTCTCGTCGTACAAGGGCAACCTCGTCGGCGCCGGCGAGCCCGTCGTGCTGAACGCTGCCAGGGTCACTACCGAGTTCTTCGATGCGCTCGCCGTGCAGCCGGCGATGGGACGCACGTTCCAGGCAACCGACGGGGGCACCGGGCGCGGGCACACGGTGGTCTTGAGCGACCGGTTGTGGCGCTCCCGATTCGGGTCGGATCCCGCCATCGTCGGGAAGGACGTCACGCTCAATGCCGTGCGCCACACTGCCATCGGCGTCATGCCTGCAGGCTTCGATTTTCCTGGCGCCATCGATGCCTGGACCCCTCACGTCGTGACGATCGATCCGGGCAGGTCTCTTCTCGTCCCGGTACTCGGCCGGCTGAAGCCGGAGATCTCGGTCGATCAGGCGGTGGCGGGGTTCGAGACCGTAGTTGCCTCGCTGCCCGATGGCATACCTGAGGACCGCGCGGCCTGGGATGTCGGCCTGCTGCCGCTGAAGGAGCTGCTCGTCGGCGACGTCCGTCGGCCGCTCCGGCTGTTTGCAGGCGCCGTCCTGCTCGTGCTGCTCGTGGCGTGCGCGAACGTCGCGAATCTCCTGCTCGCGCGCGCATCGGGCCGCGATCGCGAGATCGCAGTACGAGCGGCGATCGGCGCTGGCCGCAGGCGGCTGGTGCGCCAGCTGATCACTGAAAGCGTGCTGCTTTCCGCGATCGGAGCAGCGTTCGGCGTCCTGCTCGCCCGCTGGACGGTGCCGGGTCTGCTCGCGCTGGCGCCGCCCGGACGGATCCCGCGCACGGACATGATTCGGATCGACGGCGCGACCCTCGCCTTCGCGGCGGGCGTGGCACTGATCACGGGAGTCCTCTTCGGCCTTGCGCCGGCGCTGCGCCTGACCCGCGATCGCCTCCCGATGACGGCGCTCCCGGGAAACCGCACGACCGGAGGCCATGAGCGCTATCGCGCCGCGCTCGTCGTCGCCGAGATCGCACTCGCGCTGGTGCTGCTGACCGGTGCGGGGCTTCTGGCGAAGAGCTTCCTGCGACTGCGCGCGGTTGACAACGGGTTCCGTGTCGACAACGTGGTGCGGATGTCGCTCGAACTGCCGCAGTCGGCCTACTCCACACCCGAGCGCGTCCATGCGTTTCACGACACCATGCTCGCCAGGCTCAGCACGCTGCCCCATGTCGTCGCCGCCGGTGTCGTCAACTGGCTGCCGCTCGGGCGGATGCACCTGAACGGGGATTTCAGGATCGACGGCGCCGGGCAGGATCCCGGGTTCAACGTCGACAAGACCGCAGTCAGTCCGGGGTACTTTCGCGCGATGGGCATCAGGCTGCAGCGGGGACGCGAGTTCGACGAGCACGACACACAGACCAGCCCGGGCGTGGCGGTTGTGAGCCGGAGCGTCGCCCGGGCTGTCGATCCGTCGGAGAACGCCCTCGGTCGGCGGATCAGCGTCTGGGGACGCGACAACGCCCGCCAGTGGCTGACCATTGTCGGCGTTGTGGACGACGTGAAACAGCTTGGCCCGTCACAGAAGTCGCATGCTGCTGTTTATCAGCCCTACCTGCAGGTCGGGCAGCTGTCCTTCTTGCGCGACATGACCTACGTCGTGCGCACGGCGTCCGATCCGCTCGCGGCCGTGCCGGCCCTTCGCAACGTGCTGCGATCCGTCGATCAGAATCAGCCGGCCTCCATCGGGCTGATGCGCGACACGCTGGAGGCGGCGACGGCCGAGCCCGCCTTCTACGCGAGGCTGCTCGGCATCTTCGCCCTGCTTGCCGTGATCCTCGCGCTGGTGGGCACCTACGGTGTCATCGCGTATTCCGTTGTGCAGCGCAGCCACGAGATCGGGCTGCGCATGGCGCTCGGCGCGCGGAGCAGCCGTGTGTTCTGGATGGTGATTCGGCGGACGGTGATGCTTGGCGCCGCAGGCGTCATCCTCGGCACCGCCGCAGCCTGGGGCGTCACACGGTCGCTGCGAGCGTTCCTCTTCGAGATCACGCCGACCGATCCGGCAACCTTCGCCGCGGTGGCCCTGGCGATCTTTGCCACGGCCGTGCTCGCAGGCGCGATGCCCGCGCGTCGTGCGACGCGCGTCGACCCACTCGTCGCCCTGAGGCATGAATAACCGTTAGCTGTCAGCGCGTGCGAGCAGCAAATCTGACGGGTGGCTTCCGCCTTCCGCCTTCGCGCGAAGCGCTTCAGCGGACCGCCGTAGCCTTGGCGGAGCCTGGTCAGGCGGAAGATTGGGAAATTCTTCCGGCTGAAGCCGAAGCCACACATTATTCACACCGTTCGTGCTGACAGCCGAGAGCTACTGCACCTTCACCGGCTGTCAGAACACGAGCTTGGCCGCGAGCTGGAGCTGGCGCGCCGGGAACGTCGACCGGATCGTGCCAAACGCGTTGCTCGATCTATCGCCGTTCGGCGTCCCGAAGTTCGTCTTGTTGAGCACGTTGAAACCTTCCACCTGCACCTCGAGCGCGGCGCTGTCCCGGAGCGGCAGCGGGAAGCGCTTCTGCACACGAAGATCGAGCTGATAGAACGGATAGCCGCGCACCGGATTGCGGGGGGAGTTGCCGAATGGCGCCGTCGCCGAGGGCAGGATCACGTTGTCGCGGTTGAAGTAGTTGTTGATCGATCGTTCCGATTCCGGCGCGAGCGGGTCGCCGTTCAGGTTCGGACGGAGGCGGACGCCGCCGAGAAACGTCGGCAACCCCGACGTAACGGCGGTCGGGCCAGACGTGTTGTAGACCAGGTTCACCGTCCGCCCGCTTCGCATCGTGTGGATGCCGCTCAACTGCCAGCCCCCGACGACCGCATCGAGCAGCGCGGACATGCCGCTGCCGAACCGCTGTCCACGGCCGAATGGCAGCTGCCAGACGAAGCTCGTCACGTTGAGCAGCGGAACGTCATAGGCCGAGGTCCCGAAGTCCGCGTCGATGTCGTACACGTTCTGCGGCGTCCCTGAACTGCCGTTCGGCTCCTCCAGCACCTGGCTGACCGTGTCGCGCGCGTGCGACCACGTGAACGAGTTGAGCAGGTTCAGCGCCGACGCCCGGTACTCGAGACGCGCCTGCAGCGCCCGATAGTCGGACCGTGCCTCCGGCAGCACGGCCGAGATCGTGCCGAAGCCCTGGAT
>JBOGIX010000617.1:0-2710 GCA_050744685.1 Vicinamibacterales bacterium
GACGACTTCGATCCCCTGGCGCACCGCGCGCGCGAACGAAAGGCCGGAGGTCAGCACGTCACCCTGGCGATCGCCGCGGGTAGGGTCGCCGAGAATCCCCAGGCCCGCGTTGCCGACGATGCGGACTGACTGGACCGTCTTGCCGACGAGCAGCGACGCGAGGAAGTCGGTGGTGTCGAGGCCGAGCCCGCTTTCGTTGCTGGCATTGGGCAGCCGCGTTGCCAGCCGCAGCCCGAACGACGGCCGGCCGGCCGCCTCCGACACCAGCCGCAGCTTCGTCGCAATCACCAGATCCTCGACATCCGTGGTGCGATCGCCGGTGAAATCGAGTTGATCCGCCAGGGGCGCCGTCGCGTCGCGACTGGTCACGTCGAGGCGATCGTAAAAGCCGCCATCGAGCTGCAGCTCCGCGATCGAGCTCAGCCCGACGCTGATGCCGAGCGTCGGCAGTCGCAGCAGATTGCCCTGCAGGCCGGAGACCGGATACAGGATCTCGCGTTGAACGTCGAAGCCGCCTTCGATGAGGATGTTGCCGCCGCCGACGGTTTCCGGATCCTCGGTCACCAGCGGACGCTGCTGCGCGGCTGCGGGTGCAGCAGCGGCGATCAACAGAACGGACAGGATCAGAGCCTTCACGCTAGAACTCCTTGCGGCTGTCGAGCAGCAACGTGACCGGGCCGTCGTTCACGAGCTCGACCTCCATGTGCGCCTGAAAGACGCCGGTCGCCACCGGCAGGCCCGATTCCCGCAGCCGGCGCACGACCTCCTCGTAGAGCGCACGTGCAACCGGCCCGGGTGCGGCGCCGTCGAACGACGGCCGCCGTCCCTTGCGACAATCCCCCTGTAGTGTGAATTGGGAGACGACGAGCACCGCTCCGCCGGCTTCGGCCACGGACCGGTTCATCCGCCCCTCGTCGTCCGGAAAGATCCGAAGCTCGCGGATCTTCGTCGCGATGTACTCGACGTCCGACGGCTCGTCACCTGCGGCCACGCCGACGAAGGCCAGCAGCCCTGGGCCGATCTCTCCCGCGACCTCGCCATCGACCGTCACGCGTGCGCTGCGGACGCGCTGCACCACCGCTCGCACGCTACCGGTCCGGCGACGCCCGCACCAGCGTGAGCGGCATGGCGGCCGCCGCGGCCTCGCGCAGGTCCGGCAGCGGATTGAGCCGCCGATCGAGCAGGTGCCGCGGCGCGACGTTGGCCAGCGCGCGGATCATCGAGCTCTTGATCTCGGGGTGCTCGACTTCCAGCTCGGCGATCAGCCGCTTGATGCGCTGGCGCTGCAGGCTCAAGTCGCCGCAGGCCGGGCAGCAGCAGCCGATGATCGGCAGCTCCCGCTCTTTCGCGTACTGGCGCGCCTCCGCCTCGGTCACCGCCACGAGCGGCCGTATGACCACATGCTCGCCGTTGTCGGAGACGAGCCGCGCCGGCATCGCCTTCAGCGCGCCCGCGAAGAACAGGTTGAGCAGCAGCGTCTCGATGAAGTCGTCGAGATGATGTCCCAGGGCGATCTTCGTGGCGCCGACCTCGGTGGCCAGACGATAGAGCACACCGCGACGCAGCCGTGCGCAGAGCGAACAGGGCGTCGCTTCTCCGCCGAGCAGGTCCTCGATGACATCGCCGATCCCGGTGTGCACGATGCGGTACTCCCAGCCTCGCTGCTCGCACGTCTTCGAGATGAGGTCGTGGCGGTAGCCGTCGTACCCGGAATCGACGGTGACGCCGATGAGCGAAAAGGTGATGGGCGCCCGCTGGCGCAGGACATCCAGGATCTGCAGCAGCGCCCAGCTGTCCTTGCCGCCCGACAGCCCCACCATGACGCGGTCGCCGTCCTCGACGAGGTTGTAGTCCGCGATCGCCTTGGTTACCTTCTTGGCGATGCGCGCTTCGAGCGAAGACTTATAGGACATCTCAGATCAATGCCAGGAATGCCAAGAATGCCATGAATGCCATGAATGGGACCGCTGGCTGAATTGCTGCGTCCCTGCCTCAAATATGGGCATCTCTCATTTAATCATGCGAGGTTGGCCAGCGCCCCAGTTCCCACTCTCGAACCCCAGGTCCCGAGTCCCGAGCCCCGAGTACCGAGTGGCGAGTGGCGAGTGGCAAAGTCAGTTTCAACTCGCCGTGAGCTTGTTCACCGTATCGTGCCAGGTGATCAGCGCGCCGCGCGCGTGCGCCTGGGCGCCGAGGCGTTCGGCGAGGCCGGCATCGTCCATCAGTTGGCGCAGGCGTGCGGCGAGCGCCTGCGGCGCGGGATCGCACACAAACCCGTGCACGCCGTCCTCGACGAGCTCGGCGGGACCGCCGCTGTCGGTGCAGGTGACCACCGCCTTGTGCGACGCGAACGCCTCGACGGTGACGAAGCCGTAGTCCTCGTCGAGCGGCGGAAAGCAGACGGCGCGGCAGTGCGCGAGATAGTGGAGCAGCTCGTCGGAAGATACCCCGCCGGCGAGCGTGACCCGATCGACCAGGTTGTGGTCCGCGATCATTTTCGCGAGCCGCTCGTGCTCCTCTCCCTCGCCCGCAATGACCGCCTTGATGCCGGTCCCCTCGTCCGAAGCGAGCGCCTGAATCAGCAGATCGGCACGCTTGAGCGACGTGAGCCGCGACACCATGAAAATGAAGTCGCCGTAACGATCGCACCGGTACTGCCGTTGAGGAGCGGGCGGATACAGGACGGTGGCATCGAGGGACGGCCACAGCG
>JBOGIX010000618.1:0-5514 GCA_050744685.1 Vicinamibacterales bacterium
ACCTGGTGCACGTCGCCACCATTCGCGACCACGGCGCCACGTTCCGCGCGAGCCGCATGTTCGACGATCGCGAGTTCCTGGCATCGACGGACTCCTGGTTCCGGCCCGTCAACTTCTACCTGGGACCGGACGGCGCGCTGTATCTCATCGACTACTACCGCAAGATCCTCGAACATCCCGAGTGGCTGGACGATGGGACGGCGCGATCGAAAGAGGTGTATGCGGGGCAGGATCGCGGGCGGATTTATCGGATCTCGCCGCTGCAATCCTCGCCTCCGGCGTGGATGGATCGTGTGCGGCTGCATGACGCGCGCCCCGAGGACCTGGTGCAGACGCTCGCCCATCCGAACATCTGGTGGCGCCGGCACGCGCAGCGCCTGCTCGTCGATCGAAAATCGGCTGCGAACGCCGCAGCCCTGTCGGCGCTTGCCGCCAATGGAAAAAACGCGGTCGGCCGTCTGCACGCGCTGTGGACGCTCGACGGGCTCGGCTTGATCGAGTCGAGCCATATCGAGCGAGGATTGCAGGACGAGGCCGCGGGTGTGCGCGAGAACGCGGTTCGGCTGGCCGAGCTGCACCTCGATCGTGTCCCGGCGCTCGCGGACAAGGTATTACGGCTCGCGAACGATCCCGACCCGAAAGTGCGGTTTCAGCTGCTGTTGACGCTCGGCAGCCTCGACACACCGCAGGCGCAGGAGGCACGCAGCCGCCTGCTGTTCGAGAACGTGGAAGACGAGTGGATGCAGGTGGCGGCGCTCTCCGCGGCACGATCGGATGTCAGGTCGCTGTTCCAGGCCGCGGTAGCGAAAACGCCCCGGGACGACACTCCGGCATGGCGAACGCTGTTCACCCGTCTCGGCGCGCTCGCCGCCGCAGACGCCGCAAGATTGCCCCCTGGGAACAAGAGGCCGCCCGCGAGGACGGGGAAGCCCCCCGACCCGCAGTCGATGGAGGGAATCGTCAAAGCGGCGCTGGCGGACGCGCCCGGTGCCTGGTGGCGTGCGCCCGCGCTCGAGGGTGTGGCGACGGGCCTCGACGCAGAGCGACGCAGAAGCCCGGATCTCGAAGGGGATCGAGTCCGCATCGCGCAGACGCTGCTCCGCATCGACGCGGCGCCGGTGCGCCGCGCCGCGCTGCACCTGCTCGAGGCGATCGGACTGCCGGCGGGACCGGCGCGCCGCTCGCTGTTGGACGAGGCCGTTCGCCTTTGCACCGGCAGCACTGCGGCGGCGGATCTCCGCGCGGACGCGGTGAGCGTGCTGGCGCTCGACGATCAGCCGCGGAACAAGGCGGCGCTGCGGACGATTCTGAGCCGCCCCGAACCCGCGCCCGTGCAGCTTGCGGCCATCCGTGCGCTGGCCGCTCCGGCAGGCGATCGGGCGGCATCGACGTTTGTGTCGCTCTGGGAGCGGTGGACGCCTGCCGTGCGCGGAGAGGCCCTTCGCACGTTCCTGCGAGAACCCGGGCGAGTGCGCGTGCTGCTCGACGCCCTGGACGAGCACACGATCAAGCCGAGCGAGATCGACTGGCCGACACGCGTGCGCCTGATGATGACGGACGACAGCGTGCTGCGCGCCAGGGCGCGCGCCCTGTTCGGCGACACGACCACCGCGCCGGTCGCCACCGATGCCGGAGGCTATGGCGGCGCGGTCAGGCTCGACGGGAACGTCGGCCGCGGCGAGCAGGTGTTCAGCCGCTCCTGCTCGATGTGCCACCAGTACCGCGGCGCCGGAGGCATCGCCTTCGGGCCCGACCTCGGCGAGCTGCGCGGCAGGCTGCCGAGCGCGCTGCTGAACGACATCCTGCATCCCAACCAGTCCATCGCCGACGGCTACGAACTGTGGGTCGCCGAACTGACCGACGGGAGCACGGTGAGCGGCATCATCAGCGCCGAGACGCCGACCTCGGTGACGTTCAGGCAGACGGGCGGCATCGAGACCACGATGGCGCGGGCTCGTCTGGCCTCGATGCGCATCGCTCCGATGTCGGCGATGCCCGAAGGGCTGGCCTCGCAGATCGACGTGCAGGCCATGGCCGATCTCATCGCGTTCATCAGGGGGGGACAATGACCAGCCATCGGCTCATCGCCGCAGCCGTGACGATCGTGGCGACAGCATGCGCGTCGGCGACGCGCGCTCCCGACGCGCGCCCGACCGCCGCTCTTCCTGTGGGCGTCGCCCAGATCGACATCACGCCGGCTGTTCCGATCCGGCTGACCGGGTACGGCAACCGGTCGATGCCTTCGGAGGGCGTGCGGCAGCAGCTGTCGGCGAAGGCGCTGGCGTTCGGCAGCGATCGGCAGCGGCCCGCGATCCTCATCACCAGCGATTTGATCGGCATTCCACGCCACATCAGCGAAGCGGTCGCGGACCGGCTGCGCAAGGCAGGCATCGAGCGGGAGCAGTTGGCCGTCACGTCCACACATACGCACACGGGTCCGAGCCTCGCGCAAACGCTGCCTTTCATCTTCAGCGTGCCGGCCACGCCCGAACAGCGCGCGGTCATCGACGCCTACTCGGCCGGGCTCGTGGACAAGCTGGAGCGCGTGGCGCTGGCGGCGCTCGCCGACCGCGCGCCGGCGCAGCTCGCCTGGACGCAAGGCGCCGCTCGCTTTGCCGCGAACCGGCGCGTGCTGAAGGACGGGAAATGGACCGGGTTCGGCATCGAACCTGCGGGGCCAGTCGATCACGATCTGCCGCTCCTGACCGTTCGCGATGCGAGGGGTGCGCTGCGGGCCGTTCTCGTCAGCTACGCCTGCCACGCCACCACGCTCGAAGGCAGCCACAACTTCGTGCATGGCGACTGGCCGGGCGCGGCGCAGGAGCTGATCCAGAAGCGGAATCCTGGGATCGTCGCGATGGTGGCGATCGGCGCCGGCGCCGACGCCAACCCGAATCCGAGAGGCGGCGGCCTGGCCGACGTGGCCAGGCACGCGGAGGCGATCGCCGACGAAGTCGATCGTCTGCTCGCCGGCACTCCGCGCCCGCTGACGACGCCGCCGGCGGGACGATTCCAGTATCTCGATCTGCCGCTCTCGCGCACGCCGGGTCGCGAGGAGCTGGAGCGGCAGTCAACCGCCAAGGACGCGACAGGGTTTTACGCGCGGTCGCTGCTCGATCGCCTGAATCGCGGCGAGCCGCTGCCGCAGACGGTCGCCTATCCGGTGCAGGTCTGGCGCTGGGGCCGCGATCTCGCGATGGTGTTCCTCGGAGGCGAGGTGGTCTCCGACTACAGCCTGCGCCTGAAGCGCGAGCTCGACGCGTCCAGGCTGTGGGTCAACGCCTACAGTAACGACGTCGCGTTCTACGTGGCGTCGCGCCGCATGATCCCCCAGGGGGGATACGAGGTGGATCGGTCAATGGTCTACTACGGCATTCCGGCACCGCTCGGCGAAAGCACCGAGGATCGCATCATCGGCGCCGTGCGCGAGTGGCTGCCCGAATTCGTGAAGAAGGTTGAAGGCGATCGAGACCGGTAACATGGAGGAGCTCAAATGCCATGAATGCCAGGAATGCGCATGAATGCCAAGAATGTCGGAATTGTGCGCTCCGGCCATTCATGGCATTCATGGCATTCTTGAGCATTCATGGCATTTCAGAGTGCCCGCCGTGAACGCGCAGTGCGGCAGGAATGGCGCTCGCCGTAATGCCAGGAATGCGCATCAATGCCAAGAATGTCGGGAGTGTGCGCTCCAGCCATTCATGAGCATTCATGGCATTCATGAGCATTCATGGCATTTCCATGAGTACCACGTCTCACTGAGGCGCAATGCGGGGTGCCGGCCGGGGCGGGCCCTGGCGGCTCAACTCGGTACCCTTGGTGGACACGAAGTACTTGGCGACCATGTTGGGGCGCTCCCACGCGGGCAGCGCGCTCCGTTGCTCCAGATACTTCAGGAAGTTGGCCGTTACCTGGCCGAAGTGGGCCTCGTGGCCCACGCGGAACGTGTCGGGGATCGCGACGTGGATTTCGCTGCCGCGGACGTGCACCTCGAGGCCGGGATATTCACCCCGTAAAGACTCGATCTTCGCCTGCACGGCCGCACGCACCTGGGCCCTCGAGGCGGCGCCGGCCGGGATCACGTACAACTCCGGGCGGTAGTTGTCGTCGCGCGTCTGCCGCACCTCGATCCGAGCTTTCGTGCCACGATAGAACGCGTAGTGCGTGTCGCCTGATCCGGGCGGTGCCTCCCAGTCCCAAATCACGTTCAGCTTCGTGTGCACCCCGCGCAGCGCGTACAACACGAGCGTGTTGCAGTAATACTCGAGACGGGCTTTACTTGTCCTCGCGGGCGGCCTCTTGTCGCCAGGGGGCCGGCTTGCGGCTTCATTACTTGTCCTCGCGGGCGGCCTCTTGTTGCCAGGGGGCCACCTTGCGGCATTTGTTTCGTCCTTCACTGACTTCGCGAGGCTCGCTGGGAAGCGCGGCTCACCGGTCACTCTCCGGAAGCCCTCCTCCGGGACCCATGTGGGCCAGCGCTGCGCGGCGAGGATACGCACGTCGCGGTGATGATCGATTGCCTGATCGGGAAAGAGCGTCCACTGGACCAGGTCGACGAGATGCGTGCCAACGTCGTTCAACCCTTCGCCCTGTTCGGATGAATCGAAGAACCACGGCGGCCTGATGTTCGGCGCTCCGGCCACGAGCTTCATCAGGTAGTGGACACTTTCCATGTAGACGCCGGGCTCGGCCTCGGTGCCGGGCACGATGGCGCCGAAGGTCGCCGGATCGTTCACGAGCGCGCGCTGCAGGATCGAGGTGATCTCGAAGCGCTCGGTCATGATGTCGTAGGCGACCGTGCCGCGCGCGTCGGCCTCGGCCAGCGCGGCCTCGAGCTTCGGCAGATCGGCGGCCTCGAGGATCCACGGCTTGTCCGCGAGCACATGCAGTCCTGCCTGCACGGCCGCGGTGATGCGATCGATCTTCGGCTTGTTGCGCCCCGAGAGCACCACGACGTTCCCGGGACGCTCGCGCAGCATGCGCTCGAGATAGTCCGGGCCGGCATGGACCTCCATCGACCAGCCGGTCGGCTTCTCCGCGCGCGTGTTGAATGCCGTGATCCGCTTCAGGTGCTCGATGAGATCGGGACCGAGCGGCGCGAAGACGTCCACCCGCGGCGCGACGCCCGGATACATTTCCTTCTGGATCAGCCCCGCATGGAAATGTCCGGGGTCGAGGGTCATCAGACGCACGTCAACTGCCACGCTTTCTTTTCCTCGCGGTCGGCCTCTTGCCGCAATCTTGTACATCTTGCGGCAGGCCGACTCAGACTTGCGGTCGGCCTACTGCAGCAATCTGGTACGTCTTGCGGCAGGCCGGCTCAGAGTCGCGGTCGGCTACCGGCAATCTGGTACGTCTTGCGCAGTCCGGCCCAGACCGCGCGCCATCAGCGCGGCCCCGATCGCACCGAGCACCTTCACCTTGATCACGTGCACGCCGTCCATCCACGGTCGGCGCACCTCGCGCCGCGATGACGCCTACATCGGGCTCGTGTCGTCCAGCACGAAGGTGACG
>JBOGIX010000619.1:0-5786 GCA_050744685.1 Vicinamibacterales bacterium
AAATAGGTGAGCGTCCGGCGGTCGCCCGGCTCACCCTCCCAGATGATCGCCGCCTTGTTGCGGCGTGCGCCGCGCGCGTGGCGATCCACGCAGTTGACGCTGGCGTTCAGCGTGCCGCCGAGAAACCACTTGGCGTGAGGCGGCTTCCACTCGAGCACCGTCGACCAGGGGGTGAACCACTCGAGCTCCGACGCGAACGACGCCCAGAAGAATTCCGGATCCTTCTCCGCGAGCGCATAGACCGACTCATCGCGCACATGGGCGTGCGCCCGAATCGAGTCAGGCGGCGGAAAGGTTCGGTCTTCCTGGAGTAGATCGGCTATTTCTGCCGGTGGCTTTTTGTCGGCCATGGAGGATCAGTCGTAGTACTCCCGACCCAGGTGCGTGATCAGCTGCTCGCCCTGCATGTGACGCAGCGTGTTCTTCAGCTTCATCAGCTGAATGAACAGATCGTGCTCCGGGTACACCTCGGGCGCGTGCATCGGCGCCTTGAAATAGAAGGACAACCACTCCTGGATGCCCGACATCCCCGCGCGCTTTGCCAGATCGAGGAACATCGAGACGTCGAGGACAATCGGCGCCGCCAGGATGCTGTCGCGGCAGAGGAAATTGATCTTCAGCTGCATCGGGTAGCCGAGCCAGCCGAAGATGTCGATGTTGTCCCAGCCTTCCTTGTTGTCGCCGCGCGGCGGATAGTAGTTAATCCGGACGACGTGGCAGAGCTTCTCGTACAGATCCGGATAAAGGTTTGGCTGCAAGATATAGTCGAGGACCGACTTCTTGCTTTCTTCCTTCGTCTTGAAGGACTCGGGATCGTCCAGCACTTCGCCGTCACGGTTGCCGAGGATGTTCGTCGAGTACCATCCCTCGACGCCCAGCAGGCGCGCCTTGATGCCCGGCGCCACGAGTGTCTTCATCCAGGTCTGGCCGGTCTTGAGATCCTTGCCCGCCACCGGCGATCCCGTCTGCTGCGCGAGCTCCAGCAGGGCCGGCACGTCCGCGCTCAGGTTCGGCGCGGCATTCGCGTACGGGATCCCCTCCTTGATCGCCGCGTACGCGTAGATCATGCTCGAGGGAATCGAGGGGTCGTTGGCTTCGAGCGCCTTCTCGAATGCCGCCACGTTCGCGTGCGCCTCGGACTCCGTCAGGTAGACTTCGGTGCTCCCGCACCAGACCATCACGAGCCGATCGAGCGCGTTATCCGTCTTGAACTTGCGGATGTCCTCGCGCAGCGCCTCGGCAAGCTCGCGCTTGCTGGCTGCGGTCTTTACGTTCGGACCGTCGAGCCGCTTCACATAACGGCGATCGAACACCGCCGACATCGGCTTGATCGCCTCGAGGTCCGGGCGGATCTGGTCGAGCAGGCCGTCCTCGAGCACGCCCGCGGTCTTCGCCGCCTCGTACGCGCTGTCCTCGAAAATGTCCCACCCGCCAAACACCACGTCGTCCAGCGTCGCGAGCGGAACGAAGTCCTTGATGAAGGGCGAGCGCCCTTCAGTACGCTTGCCCAGTCGCACCGTGCCCATCTGAGTCAGGGAGCCAATCGGCTTGGCCAGGCCACGACGCACCGCCAGCACGCCGGCGATCGTCGTCGTGCTCACCGCCCCCATGCCGACCAGCAAAATGCCCAGTTTCCCTGTAGCTTCCACGATTTTCGGAGGATTCTTCACAGCAGGCGACTATATCATCTGAATTCGGGCCTCGCGGCTCGGTACTCGGGCTCGCGGCTCGGGGGCTCGGGGCCCCGTGACTGAAGTTGAAGCGGGAAGCTGGAAGCCGGAAGCTGGAAGCTGAAGATGCGTTGGTTGCGTAAATCCACCGCCGATCCTCTCGCCGTTTCGATGTCGGGCATCAAGCTCGGCGATCGGCTGCTCGTCATCGGCGGCTCGGATGTGCCCCTCATAACGGCGCTTGCCGGCAAGGCTGGCCTTACCGGGCGCGCCTGCGTGGTGGACGAGTCCGAGACCGTGCGTTCGCGCACCGCGAGCGCTGTTGAACGGGAGGGCGTGCTCATTGAAACGTTCGCGGCGCCTTTCCACGAGCTTCCCTTCGAGGCGGACGCCTTCGACGCGATCGTGATTCGCAACGTGCTCCCGTCGCTCACGCCGGACGTGCGCGCGCCCGCGCTCGCGGAAGCGCGCCGGGTCTGCCGTCCCGGTGGCCGCTGCATTGTCATCGACGATGCGCGGCGAGGGGGGATTGCGGGACTGGTTCGAGGCCGGAGCGAGGGGGCGTATGGTGAAGGCGCGGCACCGCTCCTGTCCGCCGCCGGCTTCCGCGGCGTTCGCACCCTGGCTGAACGCGAGGGCCTCGTGTTCGTCGAAGGCGTCAAGCCCGGACTCGGCGGGTGAGCCCGTAACTGCGGCAGGCTCCACCTTCGCGACTGGACTGCGATCGCTTCGGGGGGCAGGCTGGGCGGCGAGGCACGTCCAGTCCCGAAAAAGCGACGCCTGTCCTTTCGCGAGCACAACCCGCCGCCGCGCCGACGTCAGAAAAACGCCCTCATTGCCGAAAATACGGGCAACTGCCCACGACGGGCGCGGCAAGTCTTTTGCCCCGGTACCTCCGCTGTCGATCCATGGCTGTCCTCGACCCGGCCGATTCGGAGGTCTTCACCCTTCGCGACATTGCGCGCGCGGCGGATGCCACCGTGAACGAGGTGCGGGCGCTGCTCGATGCGAGCGACCTGCCGAGCGTTGACGGCCGATTCCTGTCTCTTGCCTCAGCAGCTGAGCTGGTGATCGCGCTCAGGCAGCCCGAACACCCCGCGCTCTCGCATCGGCGTTTGTTCGCGCCCGGCCGATCGGCGACGCGTACGCGCGGGCCACTCGCCGCGTCGGGCGCTCTGCACGTCGTTGCCCTCACCGGGATCGTGCTGCTGACGGGATTGGGCCTGCGGAGCGAGTCGAGGGAATCACCGCCCGCAGAACCAGCTCGGCTGGTGTTCCTGGCGCTGCCTGGTCCTGGAGGCGGTGGCGGTGGGGGCGGCCTGCAGCAACCGAAGCCGCCGCCGAGGGCGGCGCTGGCCGGTAAGAGCGCACTCCGCAGTCCCGTCGCGGTCGTCAAGCGGCCCGACCCGCCGAAGGAGGTACTCGAGAAGCGCGTCGAAAAGCCGACTCCGCCCCTACCCGTGCCTGCGCCCGATCCGGAGCCGCCGCCGCCCGCTCCCCCGACTCCGGCGCCTCCGGTTGTCGCACCGGTCGTGAGCGCACCAGCAGACCCGGTGGATCGCGCGGGAGTGGTCGAGGCTTCGGAAGCCACGGCACCCAGCCACGGCCTCGGCGCAGGAGGCGGGACCGGCACCGGGCGCGGACCCGGCAGCGGTGAAGGCGATGGCGCCGGCATCGGCCCCGGATCCATCGCCGGCACCGGCGGTGGTCCGTATCGTCCAGGTTCCGGAATCACCCCGCCGGCGCTCCAGCGCGAGGTCAAACCGGTCTACACCGAGGAAGGCCGACGACGGGGCGTCGAAGGCGACGTCCTGCTCGAAGTCGTCGTCAAGGCGGATGGCAGTGTGGGCGCCGTGCGAGTCGTTCAGGGCCTGGGCTCGGGCCTCGATCAGCGCGCGACCGAGGCGGTCCGTCAATGGCGTTTTTCGCCTGCCCGCCGATTGGGTACTCCGGTCGACGTGCTGGTCGAGGTGGCGGTCGGGTTCAGGTTGCGCTGAACGCAGGAAAGTAATATGGATCTCGTCCTCGTCGGCATAACCACCATCTCACTCGTGCTCGCGATCGGCATGGGAGTGGTGCTGTTCAGGATCTGGAGGGAAGAGCGGCTTCGCTCCGATGCGCGCGCGGTCCTGCTGTCGCAGGCAGCCGCGCAAGCCGAGGCTGCGCTCTCGAAGCGGCTCACCGGCGAGCCCGCATCAGCGTTGCATCTCCGTGCGGAGGTCGATGCGCCCGCGGATCTGTTCGCCGTTCGGGAAACACCGTCGCCGTGGGGAGAACGCCTTGCGATTGCCGGAGCGATCGCGGCGGTCGTCGCTGTCGCTGGCTTCGCGCTCTCGGGCGGACGATCCGTGCGGGCCGGCAGCGAGGGTGCTGGCGCAGCGCCCCCCGCAGCCACGCTCGAACTGGTCGCGCTTCGGCATACGCGCGAGGAGCACGCGATCGTCGTCTCGGGCATCGTCCACAACCCGAGGACCGGGACAGCGCTGTCGGACGTGGCCGCGACGGCCCTGGTGTTCGGTGCGGACGGCGCCCTGCTGGCGACTGGCGCAGCCGGCCTCGATTTCACGACGCTTGCGCCCGGCGACGAATCGCCGTTCGTCATCAAGGTGCCGGTGTCGGGCAACGTGAGCAAGTACCGGATCGGGTTCAAGCGCCGCGACGGCGGCGTGATTCCACACGTGGATCGGCGAAGCGACGGATCGTCGGCGCGAACGGCCCTTCGCACTCACGCCGCGGGCCCGATCGCACGGGCGGCTGTTCCCGGGAGCGTGCCATGGGTACCTTGAAATTCACGGCCGGCACGGCGGCGCTGCTGGCCATCGTCGCCACCGTGTCCGCGCAGGAGCCGCAGAGCTCGGACGCTCAGTCCTTCCGCTTCCGATCCGGCGTCGAGCTGATCAACGTCACCGCCACCGTCAGCGACGGGAACGGCCGGTTCGTCTCGGGCCTCCGGCAGGATGATTTCCGCGTTTACGAAGACGGCCAGCTGCGGCCGATCACCCATTTCACCAGCGAGCGCGTGCCCGTCAGCCTCGGCATCGTGCTCGACACGAGCGGCAGCATGTCGGGCGAGAAGATGCTCGCCGCGCGCCAGGCGCTGCAGCGGTTCCTCTCCGATCTCCTCGGCCCGGACGACGAGGTGTTCCTCTACCGGTTCGATACGAGACCGGAGCGCCTTCACGGATGGACGACCGATCGCGAGCAGATTGCCGACACAATCCGGCGCATCCAGCCGCGCGGCGCGACCACGCTCTACGACGCGATCGCCGAGGCGGTGCCGCTCGCGGCAACGGGGCGGCACAGGAAAAAGGCGCTGCTCATCATCTCCGACGGCAACGACACCAGCAGCTACACCCGCATCCCCGAGTTGAAGCGGATGATTCGCGAGAGCGAAGTGCTGGTCTACGCCATCGGCATCGATGCGATGTCGGCCGGCTCCCGGCAGAACCGCCGCCCGTGGTATTCATCCGGCACGCTCGAGCAGCGGCGACCGCGGCCGACGCCGTTCCCGTTTCCGATTCCCGGCGGCCCGCGCCTGCCGCCGCGCGGTCCGGCGATGCCGCCGCGCTATCCGCCGCCTACGGTGCCGACCAATCCTCGCGGCGGGATCATGTCGCGCGGCGACGAACCGGTGAACGTCGCCGTGCTGCGAGAGATCACGGACGACAGCGGCGGCCGCACGGAAGTGATCTGGACGGCGGGCGATCTCGGGCCGGCCACCGCAGGGATCGCCGACGAGTTGAGCCAACAGTACTTCCTCGGTTATCCCGCCGCCACCGAGAAGGACGGCAAGTGGCACACGATCCGTGTCGAGGTCGGCCACGGCAACTACGTCGTGCGCGCACGGCGCGGATATATGGCGACGCCGTAAGTCAGCTTCCGGTTTCCAGCTTCCAGCTTCCCGTTGCCAGTGCCCGGTTCGCCCCGCACCGACGTGCGATCGAGAACTCACGGCTGACCGCTGGCCGTCAATGCTCCATCGGAATGCCGAACGCGTACAGGTGGTTGTCGTACGTGACGACGTAGGCCTGGCCGCCGCCGGCTGAGACGCCGCCGCGCGCGAACGACGTGATCGTCGTACCGCTGGTCCACATCTGCTTGCCGGTTGTCGCGTCC
>JBOGIX010000620.1:0-3183 GCA_050744685.1 Vicinamibacterales bacterium
ACATGAGCCGGATTCAAGACATTTTGAGCAAGGCCGAACGGGACGGCACCACCCGCCGCACGCGGTCGATTGGCGACGACTACGCGGGCCGGCCAGCGCTCGACCAACCGCGCACGGTCCGCCCCGCGGTAGACGAGACGCGGGCGCGCGGACCAGTCGACGCGCCCGACGACGAGCTGCGGGTGCGCGCGCCACAGCCGGTCGAGGCGCCTCGCCTCGCCCCGGCTCTCGTCGACGTGCCGCGCGTGACACGCTCGTTCCGAGGCGACAGCGCTCCGGCAGCGGCCGCGGTGGCCGACCTCGACCCCATCCCGGGGCCGCGCGATCATGGCGAGTACGACGCTGCGGCCGGCGTCTCGCCCGAACGGCCCGACACCTCCTCTGACGTGGGAGCGGTGCTCGATCACCACCTGGTGGCGGCGCTTGCCCCGACGTCAATCGCGGCCGAGCAGTACCGATCGCTGCGCACCCGCCTCAAGCGTGCGGAGAGCGGTCGATCGCTCCGCGTCATCGCGGTCACGAGCCCTGCCAAGGGGGACGGCAAGAGCCTCACGGCGGCCAACCTGGCACTCACCATGGCGCAGGAATTCCAGCAGCGTGTGCTGCTGCTCGACGGCGACCTTCGCCGTCCCGCCGTGCACCGCCTGTTCGGACTGACCGACGGTCCCGGGCTCGGCGAAGTCCTGATGGACGTGGCCCCTCTCGAACAGGCGCTCGTGTACCTGCCCGATCATCATCTCACCGTCCTTCCCGCCGGCGTGCCTCCCAGCCAGCCGGCGGAGCTCCTCGGATCGGCGACGATGCGCCGGGTGCTCGATACCCTGCGGACGCGATTCGATCGGATCCTCATCGACGTGCCGCCCGTCGCGCCGCTCGCCGACCTGCACATCCTCGCGCCGCTGGTCGATGGTTTGCTGATGATCATTCGAGCCGGCATCACGCCGAAACCGGCGATCGAGCGGGCCCTCGCCGGACTCGACGCCTCAAAGGTACTCGGGCTTGTCCTGAACGAGTCCGGAAGCCAGGGTACCGACACCTACAACTACGAAGGCTACGGTTACCTCGCGGGGTGAGATAGGGAGCGGCGCCGGTCCGTCCCGGCGTTGCGGTCCACGGCCATGCAGCTGTTCAACCGGTACGTTTCAACACGCAGCCTCACCGTCTTTGCCGGCGAGCTCCTGCTCATATTCGGCTCCGTCGCGCTTGCCGCCGCGTTGCAGGGGGCGGGCGACATCGCCGGCAGCCTGTGGAAGATCGCGCTCGTCACGGTGGTCTGTCAGCTGTGCCTGTACTACAACGACTTCTACGATCTGACGCTCGTTCACTCCAGCCGTGAGCTGATCGTCCGCCTGCTCCAGGCGGTCGGCGCCGCGTCGATCTTCCTGGCCGCCCTCTACTTCACCGTACCCGGCCTCATGATCGGCGACGGCATCTTCGTGTCGGCGCTTTTCGTCTTCCTCGTCGGCATCCTCGGCTGGCGCCTGCTCTTCAACCGGCTCACCGTCCGCCTCGAGGAGCGGATCCTGGTCGTCGGCACCGGAGAGACCGCACGAAAGGTCACGCGGCAGATTCTCGATCAGCACGACTTCGCCTACTCGGTCGTCGGCTTCATCGACGACGACCCGTCGCGCATCGGCGAGCGCATCGTCAATCCGGCGATCATCGGCACGCCGGCAGACATTCCCGGGCTGGTGGCGCGGCATCACATCGATCGCATCATCGTTGGCCTCCCGGATCGCCGCGGCAAGCTGCCGATCGCGGAGCTGCTCGGCGCCAAGCTCGCGGGCGTGCGCGTCGAGGATGCGACCACGACCTACGAACGGGTGACCGGGAAGATCCTGATCGACGATCTCCGCCCGAGCTGGCTGATCTTCTCGGACGGCTTCCGCGTGTCGCGGGCCACCCGCTGGATGAAGCGGACGATCGACCTGACGCTGTCGGTGATCCTCGCGGTGATGTCCTTCCCGTTCATGATCCTGACGGCCATCGCCATCTGGCTGGAATCGGGCGGACCAATCCTCTACCGCCAGGAGCGCGTTGGCGAGAACGGCCGCCTGTTCACGCTGTGCAAGTTCCGTTCGATGCACAAGGACGCCGAGAAGAGCGGCACGCCGGTCTGGGCCACCGACGGAGACGACCGCGTCACGCGCGTCGGCCGATTCATCCGCACGACGCGGCTCGACGAGCTGCCGCAGCTCTGGAACGTGCTGCGCGGCGACATGAGTTTCGTCGGGCCGCGGCCGGAACGCGCCTACTTCGTCGAGGAGCTGGGGCGTGACATCCCGTTCTATCAACAGCGGCATGCGGTCAAGCCCGGATTGACCGGCTGGGCGCAGGTCAAGTACCGCTACGGGGCCTCGCTCGAGGATGCCATGGAGAAACTGCGGTACGACCTGTATTACATCAAGCACCTGTCAATCTTCTTCGACCTGACCATCGTGTTCGACACGGTGAAGGTGGTCCTGTTCCGCAAGGGGGCCGCGTGAGGGAGCGCGGCACCGACGACGCATGGGGCGACACTCGAAGCGGTCAACTGCACACCGTCGCGCGCAACGTCTCCAGCCGCTACCTGGCGATCTTCGCTGATATCGCGATCGGCCTGCTGCTGCTGCCGTTCAATCTCGCGCATCTCGGGAAAGAGCAGTACGGGCTCTGGGTGCTGCTCGGATCGCTGACCCTGCACTTCTCCACGCTGGAGCTGGGATTCGGAAGCGGACTGGTGAAGTTCGTGGCGCGATACCGTGCGCTCCGCGATCTGCGTGCGCTCAACGAAGTCGCCAGCACCGTGTTCTGGGTCTTCACGGGCATCGCCGTGGTGGCTTACGGCGGGGTCGCCCTCGTCGCGTTCAATCTGGAACACATCTTCGCGATCACGCCCGAGCAGGCCGCCGTCGGCAAGTGGATCCTGCTCATCATCGGCGTGTACATCGGGATGCACTTCCCGTTCGGCGTCTACGGGGGCGTCATCTCGGGCTTCCAGCGGTTCGACGTCAACAACACGATGGCCGTCATCGTGAGCGTGACCGCTGCCGTCGTCAACGTCGCGGTGCTGCGGGCCGGATACGACCTGGTCACGCTGGTCGCCGCGACCACGTTCGTCCGCGTCTGCGGCTACTTCGTGTACCGCCGCAACGCGTTCCGTGTCTTCCCCGGCTTGCGCATCCGGCTGTCGCTCTTCCGCAC
>JBOGIX010000621.1:0-2789 GCA_050744685.1 Vicinamibacterales bacterium
CATCATCACCCCGGACAGGATGACGGATGAAGGGTTGATGACGTCCTTCCCCGCGTACTTCGGCGCCGTGCCATGGGTGGCTTCGAAGAAGCCGATCTCCTCGCCGATGTTGGCGCCAGGCGCCATCCCAAGACCGCCTACCTGTGCCGCGCACGCGTCCGACAGGTAATCGCCGTTGAGATTCGGCGTGGCGAACACGTCGTAGTCGGCGGTGCGGGTGAGAATCTGCTGGAACACGCTGTCGGCAATCCGGTCGTTGATCAGGATCTTGCCGTCGCGGGAGGCGCCCCCGGTCACTTCGTCCTCGGTGACAATGTGGTCGCGGAACTCGGCCTTGGCCACCTCGTAGCCCCAATCGCGGAAGGCCCCCTCGGTGAACTTCATGATGTTCCCCTTGTGCACGAGGGTGACCGTCTTCCGCTTGTTGTCGATGGCGTACTGGATGGCCATGCGGACGAGCCGCTTCGATCCGGTCTCGGAGATCGGCTTGATGCCGATGCCCGAGTCGGGCCGGATCTTCTTGCCCATCTCCTTCTCGAGAAACTCGATGATCTTCTCTGCCTGCGGCGTCCCCTTGGCCCACTCGATTCCGGCGTAGACGTCCTCGGTGTTCTCGCGGAAGATGACGACGTTCATCAGCTCGGGACGGGTGACCGGCGCCGGCGTGCCGCTGAAGTAGCGGACGGGCCGCACGCACGCGTAAAGATCGAGCACCTGGCGCAGGGTGACGTTCAGGCTGCGGATGCCGCCGCCGACCGGAGTGGTCAACGGCCCCTTGATCGCCACCTTGTACGCGCGGACGGCCTCGAGCGTGTCGTTCGGCAGCCATTCGCCGTGCTGATTCTTTGCTTTTTCGCCCGCCGGTACCTCGAACCACCGGATGCGCTTCTTCCCGCCGAACGTCTTCTGCACGGCAGCATCGAAGACGCGGACGCTCGCCCGCCAGATGTCGGGACCGGTGCCGTCTCCTTCGATGAACGGGATGATCGGATCGTCGGGAACCACGAGCTTCCCGTTCTTGGTCGTGATCGAGGTGCCTTCGGCTGGAGCCTTGAGGATGCTGAATGTCGGCATAGAGAAAAATTAGGTCAGGTTACCGTCGTCTTCGTTACGCGATGTTCACAGAAACTGTGGAAAACTTTGTGGAAATCACGAGCGTCCGGCGCGACTCCGCGTGCGATTCGGCCACTTCAAGCGTTTTGCACCACGATGGTGCGCGCCAGGAGCGCGCGCGTATCCGGTCCGCGCGGCAAGAGTGCCTCATGACAGCAACAGGCCGCCCGGCACGCCGCAAGAGTGCCTCATGGCAACAACACGCCGCCCGCCGCGCCGCAAGAGTGCCTCATGGCAACAACAGGCCGCCCGCGAGGAATACAGATGACCATCCGCTTCGCGCGAACGCAACATTATACTGATCGGATATGCATGTCGTCATCGCGGACCCGCTCTCATCGTCAGCCATTGAAATCCTCAGGACCGTGCCAGGTTGGACGGTCGACGCACGCCCGCAACGTTCGGCCGCTGATCTGGCCAAGGATCTTGCGGAAGCCGACGCCCTGATCGTTCGCAGCGCCACCCAGGTCGATGCCAAGCTCATGGCGGCCGCTCCCCGCCTTCGGGTAGTTGCCCGCGCCGGCACGGGCGTCGACAACGTCGACGTTACCGCCGCCACCGATCGCGGCATCGTTGTCATGAACGCTCCCGGCGCCAACAGCGTGAGCGTGGCCGAGCATGCCTTCGCCCTGATGCTGGCGCTCTCCCGCTCGGTCGGCATCGCCGACGCGGCGATGAAGCGCGGGGTCTGGGACAAGAAACGACTCACCGGCGCCGAGCTCCGCGGGAAGACGCTCGGCGTGGTCGGGCTGGGCCGCATCGGCCAGGAAGTGACCAATCGCGCCCGCGCGTTCGGGATGCAGGTGCTCGCGCACGATCCGTTCATCTCCGAGCAGGTCGCGGCAACGATGGGCGCCGAGCTGGCGACGCTCGACGATCTTTGTGCCCGGTCGGACTACATCACCCTGCACATTCCCGCGACCGCCGAAACGCGCAACCTGTTCGATGCCGTCCGCCTTGCCGCGTGCAAACCAGGCATGCGGATTATCAACACTGC
This sequence comes from Vicinamibacterales bacterium, assembly GCA_050744685.1. Taxonomy (GTDB): domain Bacteria; phylum Acidobacteriota; class Vicinamibacteria; order Vicinamibacterales; family 2-12-FULL-66-21; genus JACCXG01. The sequence goes on from JBOGIX010000621.1 coordinate 2,111, forward strand.
CCGCGGCGAGCTGATTGACGAGGCGGCGCTCGCCGACGCCATCAAGCGTGGACATGTGGCAGGCGCCGGGCTCGACGTATTCGGCAAGGAGCCGCCACCCGATCAGTCACTGACCGGCTTGCCGCAGGTGGTGGCCACGCCGCACATCGCGGCATCGACGGTCGAAGCCCAGGAGCTCGTCGGCATCGAAACGGCGATGGGTGTGCGCGACTACCTGAAGGACGGCGCCATCCGGAACGCCGTCAACTTCCCTGCCCTGCCGGCGGAAGATCAGATGCGGCTGCGGCCGTGGATGGCCCTGGCGGATCGGCTGGGCGCGCTGCTGGTGCAGACGGCGACGGGGCGCACACACGGCGTCGGCATCCGCTATTACGGCGCCGCCGTGAACGCGGGATCCGATTTGCTCGCGAGCAGCGTCGTCGCCGGCGTGCTGCGGCCGATCCTGTCCGGAGCGGTCACGGTGATCAATGCGCGCGCTGTGGCCGCGCAGCGCGGCATCGAGATCATCGAGTCGCGCAGCTCGCGCCCGCGAGACTTTGCCAACCTGCTGTCAGTCAAGCTGCTCACGAACGCCGGGGAGTGCTGGATCGAAGGGACCGTGTTCGAGCATGGCAGCGCACGGTTGACGTCGGTCGACGGCGTCGAGATCGAGGCCCCGCTCGAGGGGACGCTCCTGTTG
>JBOGIX010000622.1:0-2622 GCA_050744685.1 Vicinamibacterales bacterium
CCTGGACGCCGCATGTGCCGGGGTCCGACCGCACCGGGGGCGCGCTCAGCCCCGCCCGTCGTCCCAGTTCGCCACGTCCACTTCGCGCGCGCCGGCGGGCGCCAGCGCCTCGCGGACGATCGCGACCTGATCGGGCCGGCAGTGTACCGCTACCAGCACGGCCCCCTGCTCCACCGCCTCCTGCAGAGCGCCGGCGCGCCCCTCGGGAACGCCGGCGGCCCGCAGCACCGATGCCATGCTGCCGGCGACGTGCCCCGCCGCCTCGCCCAACCCCGCCGACAGCGGACCGGCCGTGACAATCGGCCCGATGCCGGGCAGCACCACCGCAATCGCCGCGAGGACTTGCCCGCCGAGCTCGCCCAGTCGCGCCGCGGCTCGGGAGTCTTCGATGTCCGCGCCCGGTGTCGCGTCCATCTGATCGGCGAGCGCCCCTTCCTCGTCATGACTTCTGGCGACAATCGAGATCTGATCGCGGGTGACGCCGGCGGCGTGGAGCGCGCGAGCCGCGCTCGCCGCCACGGCCGCCGACGGATACAACGCAAGGACGAGTGGATGCGCCATTGGCGGTATGTTACTGCGGTGATCTCTTCCGGTGCTACGGTCGGATGCGTCGGGCGCCGATCGCGCGCGCTGTGTATCTGGTGTCGTTGCCAGTCCCCAGTCGCCAGTTTCGAGATCGATCACTGGTTGCCAGTTTCTGGCCTCGCGACTGGTAACCAGCAACACTCTCGGGACTGGAAACCGGATCCGCGGTTCCGTAAACAACGTCACGGGCACGCGTCATGACCTCCTCGTTCGATGTCGCCATCGTCGGCGCCGGACCCGCGGGCGCGTGGGCGGCGTTCTGCCTGGCATCGCACGGTGCACGGGTCGCGGTGATAGACGGCAGCCATCCCCGCGAAAAGCCCTGCGGCGGCGGCGTCAGCGCGCGGGCCTTGAAGCTGCTGGAACGACTGCCGGGTGGTCCGGTGCCTTCGGCCGTCGACGTAACGCGAGCGCGCTTTTCCGCCTCCGGGCTCGTTGCCGACGTGCCCCTCGATCGCCGCGATGCGCACGTGCCTGCGCTGGTGATCGCATCCCGCCGCGATCTCGACGGCGCGCTCCTGCAAGCAGCCGTCGATGCCGGGGCGACGCACGTCGCCCGCCGCGTCATCGACGTCGCCCGCCAGGAAGCCGGATGGACAATCACCACCGACACCACGCGCCTGACGGCGGGCTGGCTCGTCGGCGCAGACGGCGCCAACAGCCTCGTGCGGCGTCGAATCGGCCGCCCGTTAGATCGATCACAACTGTCAATCGCCAGCGGATACTACGTGCGCGGCCAGACCGGCAGGCACATCGACATCGAGTTCATGCAAACGCCCCCAGGTTACCTCTGGGCATTTCCGCGACACGACCACGTCGCAGTCGGGATCTGCGGGCAGGCGAACGAGACCTCGAGCGCGGCGCTCCTTGCCGCGTCGACACGCTGGATCGCCGATCGCTACCCGACGACTGCCGGACTCGACCGATACAGCTGGCCGATTCCTTCGCTGACCGAAGAAGGCCTGTCGAACGAGACGCCCGCGGGCGAGCGCTGGTTTCTCGTCGGCGACGCCGCCGGCCTCGTGGATCCGATTACGCGCGAGGGTATTTTCTATGCGCTGCAATCAGGCGACCTGGCCGCGAACAGCCTCAAGGAATCCCGCGCTGCCAGGCGCTATGCCGAAGCCGTGCGCGGCACGATTCACCACGAGCTCAGGACCGCCGCGCGCATGAAGCCACGCTTCTTCGGACCGCGATTCAGCCGGCTGCTGGTGCAGTCCCTGCAGCGCAGCGATCGTATCGCGGCGATCATGGCAGGCCTCGTGTCCGGGCAGCAGACCTACGACGGCCTCCGCCGGCGGCTGCTGCTGACGCGAGAATGGCGGCTTGCGCTCGAGTATCTCCGGTTGAGTGCAAGGGGGTGACGAACGCGGCCCTGCATCAACTCCCAACGCCCAACTCCCAATTCCCAAGGCGTAAGGCTCGAACGATCTGGGCGAATGGGGGGAAACGAGCTCGTTGCAACGACGTTCGCCCGCATCCCTCGAGCCACACGTCTTGGGAGTTGATCCTCCCTCGCCTGAAGGCGAGGGATTCCGCTCGCCCGTCGGCTGAAGCCGACAAGAGGGCTCGCGCCAAGATGAGCACGAACACGCTCCGGCGCAAGGCGCCTCCTGAAGGCTTCGCCTGAAGGCGAGGGACCCCATCCCCCCAGAAGGAGACGTTGGGAGTTGGCAAATTGGAAGTTGACGATGGAACCAACCCTTACCTGACCAGATACCCGTCGCGGGCGCGGACCCGCATGCGGCGCCGCTCCACCGACACTGAAATCGATCGCCATTCGTTACTGCCTGCGACGAGCGGCTTCGACGGGCCGTAGCCGAGCAGATACTGCTGCCGCAGTTCGGCGGCGATCGCGCGCATCGTTTCCGGCAGGGTCCGCGCGTCCTGCACGTGGTACGAGCGTCCGCCGGTCAGCGCGGCGAGCTCAGCGAAGACGGTCGGGCGAGCCCGTCCGAAGGCAACGGGATAGATCATCACATCCGACGCTCGCGCCCGCGCCAGCGCGGCGGCGGCGGTGGCCGTGCTGTAGCGGTC
>JBOGIX010000623.1:0-2079 GCA_050744685.1 Vicinamibacterales bacterium
GGCGACGAGCCCGACGATCAGCAGCCAGCCGCTCTCGCGCAGGATCATGCCCCCCAGCGCCGCCGGCTGGGCGCCGAGGGCCTTGCGGCTGCCGATCTCGTTGATGCGCCGCGTCACGCCATACGAGAGCACTCCATAGAGACCGATGGCGCTGAGCACCATGGCAACCGCAGCAAACGCGATCGAGAGTCGCGCGAGCAGCCGGTCCTGGACGATGCGACCGTTCAGCGCCTCGGTGACTGTGGTTGCCCGCGTAATCGGCATGTCCGGTTCCGCCTCGCGCACCACGCGGCGCACGTCAGCCAGCACGCTTGCCACATCTCCACGCGGCCGGACAATGAACGTCACCCCGCTGATGCTGGCCGCAGGCTGTGTGGCCGGCGTGTAGAAGCGATGTTCGATCTCGCCGCGCAACCGGTTCTGGCGGGAGTCGCGCACGACGCCCACGACCTCGTAGGTGTGGCGCAGTTCGGCGTACTGCTGCGTGACGTGCAGTCCGATCGGATGACGGCCGGCGAAGAACCGCTTTGCAAAGGTCTCGTTGATGACGCACACCATCGCGCCGCCGGCGCCATCCTGCCCGGTGATCTCGCGGCCCAGCAGGACTGGTATCCCCAGCGCAGAGAAGTACTGCGGCCCGACGGCGTCGTACCGCGATCCGCGGTCGCCGCTGCCCGTGGGCGTGTAGCCTTCCACGCTGATCTGGTCGCCATTGTCGGAGCCGCCGAACAGCCCATTGTTGGAGTAGGTCGCCGCGCGAACACCCGGGATGGCCCGGATGCGCGACAGCAGCTGTTCGAACGCGATCGTCTGGCGCACCGGATCGTAGCCCGCCGGCTGCGCGTCGATGCGCACGGTCAGCAGATCGTCCTTCGCATACCCCACGTCGATGTGCTGGAGGTTGACGAGCGTACGCACGAGGAGCCCGGCACCGACGAGCAGCGGCAGCGAGAGTGCCAGCTGACCGACCACGACGAGTTTCCCGACCCGCAACCACGAGGCCGATCCGACGATGCCGCGGCCTTCTTCACGCAGGCCGCTGGCCGCCTGGGCGTTGGTGATGCGCCAGCCGGGCAGGAGACCGAGCATGAGGCCCGCACCGACGGTCAGCGCGAAGACGAACGCGATCGTGCGCAGGCCGAGGGCCGGCGGCAGCGCGATGGGCGTGTCGGCGGCGAGCTGCAGCAGCCCTTCCCTCATCAGCGTCATGACGACGAGACTGGCGAGACCGCCGATGGCGGCGAGGCAGAGGCTCTCGGTGAGCAGCTGGCGGACCAGCCGGCTCCGGCTCGCGCCGAGCGCGAGCCGCACCGTCATCTCGCGCGTCCGCGCCATCGTCCGTGCCAGCAGCAGGTTGCCGAGGTTCGCGCAGGCGATGAGGAGCACGAGGCCGGCGGCGCCGAGCAGCACGTAAAGCGGCTCGGAGAAACTGCTACGCAGGGTCGAGGCGCCCGTCGCGGCGGGGCGCAGGCGCAGGCTCTGATCGAGGAACGTCTTGCGGGTGTCCTGGTCGGCGATTGATTCGTAGTAAGCCGTGAGACCCTGCTGGAACACGAGATTCGCGTCCGCCTGGGCGCGGTCGAGGGACACGCCTGGCGCGAGGCGTCCGAAGAGGTGCAGCCACATGACCTTCTCGACGTTGCCCGGCTGATCGTCCAGCCAGTTGCGCCCCGGCAACACGATCTTCTGCATCGCGAGCGGCACCCAGATGTCGGGCCGCTCGCCGACCGTCTCGCCGAAGAATGACGACGGTGCGACACCGACGATCGAGAGCGCGCCACCTCTGAAGGCGATCGCGGCGTCGAGGACGTCGGCGCGTCCGCCGAAGCGGCGCTGCCAGAACTCATGGCTGATCACGGCGTAGGGCGCGGCGCCTGGTGCGGGTTCCTGCCGCGGGTCGAAGGCACGGCCGACGATCGCCGGTACCCCCAGCGTGTCGAAGTAAGACGTCGAGACGAGCCGGACGGCGATCTCCTCCGGCTCGTTCCCCTTCACGCGCGCCTCGACGCGCTGGAGGCTGCTGCTGGCGGCCATCAGCGAACGAAACGTGCGGGTGCCGGCCTGGAGCTGCCGGAACTC
>JBOGIX010000624.1:0-2747 GCA_050744685.1 Vicinamibacterales bacterium
GCTGGTCAGCACGCCCGTCGTGCCGTCGCCCAGCTCGTGCTCGGCGATCCAGTCCTGGCCCGTGAGCCCCGCGTCGAGCACGCCGTCGGCGACGTAACGCGCCATCTCCTGCGCGCGGATCAGCATGCATTCGATCTCCGGATCGTCGATCGCCGGAAAGTAGGAGCGTGCCGACGCGTAGATGTTGAATCCCGCGCGCGCGAACAGCTGGATCGTCGCCTCCTGCAGCGACCCTTTCGGAATGCCCAGTCTCAGCTTCTGCATGGCAGGGGGCTCACCCTTTCACCGGCACGGCCGCCGCACTGCCGCCGCCGGCCGCACCGCCGAGCTCTCTGAAGAAACAGGACCGCTCGCCGGTATGACAGGCCACGCCGTCACCGAGCGCCTTCACCCGCAGCAGCACCGTGTCGTCGTCACAGTCGACGAGGATGCGCCTGACCTCGAGCCGGTTGCCCGACGTCTCGCCTTTCGTCCACAGCTTGCCGCGAGACCGGCTGAAGAAAGTGGCGAACCCCGATTCCCGGGTCTTCCTCAGCGCCTCCTCGTTCATGAAGCCGACCATCAACACGTCCCCCGTCTCGTCGTCCTGGACGACTGCGGGAACCAGACCGCCGAGTTTTGAGAAATCCATAGCCGATTCCAGCGAAATACGCGAACGGGCACTATCTGTCCTCGCGGGCGGCCCGTTGTTGCCAGGGGGACCATCTTGCGGCAGACCGTGTCCGTACCAAAAAAAAGCCCCGCCGTTATCCGGCGGGGCTCCTGGATCTCGTGTGCCTGAGCTCTTCAGCGCATGCGCAGCTCGACCAGCCCGCCGGAGCAGGTGTGGTGGTGATGGCGATGATGATGCTGCATGGCGCGAAACATGTGAAATAACAGCCTAACGTTCCGCAGAGGGTGCTGTCAACTGACGAGGCGTCGATGCCTTCGAATCAGCGGACCGCTTGTCCCGGACGCCGTACGGCACACCGTCGGGCGCCACCCAGATCGTGTGCGCGTCCCCTTGACGCGCGGTGGTGGCGACCTCGTGTCCCATGGCGCGCAGCGCGGCGATCGTGCCGGCGGACACCCCACGCTCGTCCTCGATGGTGACACGATCCGGCATCCACTGATGGTGCAGGCGCGGCAGCGCCACCGCTTCGGGACCGGTCAGGCCGTATTCGGTGACCCCGAGCACAACCGACAGCACCGTGTTGATGATCGTGCGGCCGCCCGGCGAACCGGTGATGAGCGCCACCCTTCCATCCTTCACCACGATTGTCGGCGTCATCGAGCTGAGCATCCGCTTTCCCGGCGCGATCGTGTTGGCAGGCGTGCCGATGTCGCCGACGGTGTTCGTGTAGCCGGGCTTCTTGTTGAAGTCGCCCATCTCGTTGTTCAACAGGAACCCGCCGCCCTTCACGACGACGTGCGAGCCGAAGCTTCCCTCGAGCGTCGTCGTGGTCGCCACGGCCATGCCGGCGGCGTCGATGATGGAATAGTGCGTCGTGTCCTCCGGTTCCTGCGCCGTGACCTCCCGGAGCAAGTCCCTGCCGAGCACCGCACTGTCGCTGGCCCTCGCCGGATCGAACGTGGCCGCGACCTGGCGCGCGTGTGCTGTGGACGTCAGCAGCGCCACCGGCACATCCGAGAAGTCGGGATCTCCGAGATGGCGTGCGCGATCGAGATAGCCGCGGCGCATCGCCTCGATGCGCGCGTGCAGGGCAGGCGCCGTGAGCAGCCCCTTCGCTTTCAAATCGAGTGGCTCGAGGATGTTCAGCATCTCGATGAGCACCACGCCGCCGGAGCTTGGCGGCGGCATCGAGATGATCTCGTATCCGCGGTAGGAGCCTTTGACCGGCGTCCGTACCTTGGCCTGATACGCAGTCAGGTCCTCTTTCGTGATCAAGCCGCCATTCGCTTGCATGTCGGCGGCGATGCGGTCGGCGATCCAGCCGGTGTAGAACGCATCCGCACCGTCGGTGGCGATGGCCCTGAGCGACCGGCCGAGGTCGGCCTGGATCAGACGATCGCCTGCCGCCCATTCGCCGCCACCAGGCTTGCCGAATGCCGCAACCGACGCCGGATACTTCGCCATCGCGGTCAGCTCCGCGTTGAGGCTCCGTGCGAGCGCTGCCGACAGCAGGAAACCCTGCTCGGCCAGCGTGACGCCCGGCATGACGACCTGATTCCACGGCAGCTTGCCGAACTTGCTGTGTGCAGCTTCGAGGCCGCGGACGCTCCCGGGCACGCCCGGCGCGAGGTATCCCGATGCGGTCAGGCTCCTGTCGATGATTCCGTTCGCGCCGACATACATGGTCGGCGTCGCCCCGAGCGGCGCCCGCTCGCGGAAGTCGAATGCGGTCACCTCCCCCGATGGGATCCGCACGATCATGAACCCGCCGCCGCCGATGTTGCCAGCCGCCGGGTGGGTGACCGCCAGTGCGAAGGCGGTCGCGACCGCGGCGTCGACGGCGTTGCCTCCGGCAGCCATGATGGAAGCGCCGGCATCGCAGGCGGGCGCCGATGTACATACCACCAGGCCATCGCGGCCGGGTGTGCCAAGGTCCTGGGCTGTGCGGACGCCGATCGAACTGACGAGCAGCACGAGGGCGAGGGCCGCGACTTTTCTCATCACCGGCAGCTTACACGGAATCCAGGTATCGAGTGCAGTCGCCAGTCGCCGGATGCAGCCAGCAGTTCCCAGTTCCCAGGCATCGTCTTTGGTTGCCAGTCATTCGGAAAGAGTCCACGGGAAACCACGAGAT
>JBOGIX010000625.1:0-1928 GCA_050744685.1 Vicinamibacterales bacterium
GCCTGAACTGCGATTCCGGTCCAACCGGCGATCCCTGCGGCACGTGCGATGCCTGCGTCGAGATCGCCGCCGGCCGCGACATGGACGTGCTCGAGATCGATGCCGCGACGAACACGCAGGTCGACAACGTCCGCGAAGTCATCATTTCAGGCCTCGGCGTCTGCCCCGCGCGCAACCGCTACAAGATCTTCATCATCGACGAGGTCCACCGCCTCTCGAAGAATGCCTTCGACGCGCTCTTGAAGTCGATCGAGGAGCCGCCGGCGCACGTCGTGTTCATGATGGCGACGACCGAGATCGACAAGGTGCCGCCGACGATCCAGTCGCGGTCGCAGGTGTTCGAGCTCAAGACGATTGGCATCAGGCCGATCGCCGCGCAGCTCGAGGCGATTGCCAAGGCAGAGGGCATCACCATCGACGAAGCGGCGATCATGGCCATCGCGCGCGCGGGCGACGGCAGCATGCGCGACGCGCAGAGCGCGTTCGATCAGGTGATTGCCTTCGCTGGGACAACGATCACCGCAGACGACGTGGCGACCGTGCTCGGGTTGGTGCGGCGCGATCTCCTGTTCGACATGGCGGACGCCGTAGCGCGCGAGGACGGCGCGGCGGTGTTCCAGCACTGCGATCGCGCCGTCGAAGGGGGATACGAGCTCCGCACGGTGCTCCGGGAGCTCGGGCGGCTGACGCGCGATCTGCTCATCGTCAAGCTGGATGCGGGCAGGCTGAACGATCCCGAGATTGCCGCCGAAGCGGAGTGCGACACGATCGCCGCGCTCGCGGAGAAGTTCTCCGTCGAGGATCTGATGCGCGCGTTCGACGTGCTGACCAAGGCCGAGTACGAGATCCGCACCTCCATGCAGCCGCGATTCCACCTGGAGATGACGCTCCTCCGGTGGATACACCTGCGCAAGCTGACGCCGCTCAGCGAGCTGATCGGCGGCTTCGAGAAGGGTGGCGCCCCCGCGCGGCCGGCCGCTTCGGCTCCGCGCGTCCCGTCGGCTCCCGTCAGAGCGCCTGCGCCGGCATCTCCGTCTCGCACGGTCCCCCCGCCTTCCCGGCCCGCGTCGGTCCCGCCTGCCGTGGTCCCGACGGCGCGCGCCGTCCCCGCCGATCGGCCGTCGCGCGCGGCGGTACCGGCCAAGGACGTGGCGAACAGGGCCACCGAAACGTCCGGCTCGCTGCCGGGCGTGCAGCCCGTCGCCCCGGATCGACTCAAGGAGGCCTTCCTCGAAGAGATCCGGAAGGTGAAGAAGTTCTTCTACGGCACCGTGATCGCCCAGGCCCAGCGGATCGACGTCGATGGCGACCGCATCGTCGTCACATTCGGTCCGCAGCATCGCGCGCTCAAGGCGCAGCTCGAGCAGACGCGTCCGCTCCTCGAGACGACCGCCACGCAGCTGGCCGGCCGCAAGATGACGGTGGTCGGCGCGGAGGGCTCAGCGGCCGCCGCCCCGAGGCGCGAGCCCGATGCCGAGAGTGCGGGTCCAGGCGAGAACGCGGAAAAGAAGGCTGCGCTGCGCGAACAGGCCCTCGCGGATTCCGGCGTGCAGGCGCTGCTCGACGTGTTCGCCGCGGAAATCAGGGACGTCGAAGAAATGTAATCTCAGGGCTCGGCACTCGGGGCTCGGTACTCGGGTTCGGGGCCTCGGCGGGCTTGCCGCGCCGAGGCGGTCGAGAGTCAGCGCGTAAGGCGGGCTTGCCCGCCGAAGTGGTCGCAGTTCAGCGCGTGAGGCGGGCTTGCCCGCCGAAGCGGTCGCAGTTCAGCGCGAGAGGCGGGCTTGCCCGCCGAGGCGGTCGCAGTTCAGCGCGAAGGCGGGAGAAGCATGAACATTCAGGCGATGATGAAGCAGGCCCAGCAGATGCAGGACAAGCTGCAGAAGCAGATGGCCGAGATGCGGATCGAAGCCACGTCCGGGGGTGGCATG
>JBOGIX010000626.1:0-6932 GCA_050744685.1 Vicinamibacterales bacterium
ATCCAGAGCAAGGCGGACGGCAGCTACGAGCTCGGTGCGGCCGCCAACCCGCCGTCGACGCCGTTCAAGTTGAATATTTCGGGAGACGGGCTTCTGGCCCGCGAAGTGTGGGTGACCTGGCAGCGTGGCCCACGCTCCGGCATCGTCCTCGACGCGATCCGCGACAGGCCGCCGTTCTCGCTCGAGTTCTACCGGCAGTTCGTGCGCGGAACCTACGATGCGGAAGGGGCGCCGTATGCGAATTTCCGGTGGATGGAGGCGCCGCGCTTCTATGTCAAGACGGTCGATCAGAATGGCCGGCCGATCGAGCCCGAGGTGATGACGGTCGTCCGCGAATCCCTGGTGCGGGCCGTCCGCGAGTTCACGAACGGCACACTCTCGGCAGCCGCCCTCGAAACCGGGCTCGAAACGCGCGAGCCTGCCGCTGGATGGATCAACGTCGACATCCGCCGCGATCCAAACGAGAAGACGACCTGCGGGTTCGCAAGGATCGGCGCGAACCCTGGCTCGATCACGTTCAACAACGACGTCTGCTCGTGCGGCAGCAACAAGATTCCCGGCGCGCTCGTGCTGCACGAAGTCGGGCACGCGCTCGGGTTCTTCCATGTGCCGGATCGCAACGCCGTGATGTATCCCTACCTGCCGGGCAACTGCCCGGCCGGGCAGCTGACCGCGGCGGAAAGATTCCACGCGGGGATCGCCTACTCTCGTCCGCGCGGCAACCGCGATCCGGACATCGATCCGGTGGCGGGGCAATTCGCCGCCCCGCCCAGGCCGCTCACGGTGTATCACTGAAGGGAGCCGGCGGGTTATTTCTCCTTGCCGAGCGCGGCGAACTCTTTCTGCATCGCTTCGATCTCGGCCGCGTGCTCCTCGATGAACTTGACGTTCTCGGGATTCACTTCCGCCGGAATCTCCTTCAACATCCCTGATTTCTTGAATCCCTGCACGAAGGCGGCCTGGATGAACGCCAGCCAGAACTTCGCGTAATCGCGCGGCGACATCCCCTCTTTCTGAAGCGCCTGCATGAGCGGCGGATATTTTTGGATCCGCGCCTCCATCTCGCTGAGCGACTTGGTGTCGCCCCCGAGCGGGTTGTCGGCGGAGTCTTCCAGCTGATCCTGCCGCTCGCGAAGCGCATCGAGCTGCTTCTGCTCGGCCTCGGTCAGCTCGTCCTTGGCCTCGAGCGCGTCGATGGCTTTGCCGATCTTCAACGCCTCCTGAAGCTTGGGATCCTGCTGCATCTGGATCACCATCGCGCGGTTCACGTTCACCACCTTGGTCAACGCTGCGGTGGTCAGCCGATAGGCGGCGATCTCTTTTGCATCCGCGTCCTCCACCTTCTGCATCGCGTAGACAGGAGATGCGAGAACAGACACGAGTGTAATTACGACAAACCGTCGGGGTGCGGTCATGGTGCGCTCCAGAGGATTCGGACAGCGTACGACGAGTTCGACCCACCTGAAGGCGCCCGGACAAGAGTCGCGCGAGAGGTGAGCAGCCGCGGCACGGGTTGGGGGAAGAGACCGCCCGCGGCAGTGCTGTCTCGGCTCGTCGGGGCCGCGGACGCGGGCCGGTGTCTTGATGAACTTAAGTCAGCATCTGACGTCGCAGGCCGGCGAGGACCCGAAGCGGGACGCGGCGCCGCGCGCGGAGGCAGAGCACCGGGGTCTGTGCGGTCACGGGACAAATCGTCAACAGGCGTGCGGTTTCGGCAACCTCGACATCGCCGAGCGACTCGTCCAGGACGATGAGATCGGGCAGCTGGCAGGAGGCCTTGACGATCGCCTCGAAGCCGGTGCGAGCCGTAAGGACGCGGGCGCCGGCCGTGCGGAGGTGCTGCTCCCGTTCCAGGCGCGAAGTCGGATCGGCGTCGGCAACGAGCACATGCGGCGTATGGCTGACAGTAGAGAAACGCGGCGTCGAGATGCCGACAGGTTCGCGCGCGCTCGTCGGTAATTGAGACATCAGGCTCGCCCTCGAGAGTCGTCCCGCAGACGTGAGCAAGATTGTTGCCGACGGCCCGGTGCAGGGACTGGGTATCGGCGTCAGCCTCGAAGCAGCCGATCGAGGCCGATGCCGGCGAAGAGTCCGACTGTAAAGACGACCGTGTCGATGTGGGTGAGCCGGCCTTGCGGATCGATCAGGGCCACGACGGCGAACGCGAGGAACGCGCCAGCGATCCCGGCCGCGGCCATCTCAGCTGCCACGCGTCCGGGGCGGCGCGGGCATCGGTGCGTCTCGGTCAGGTGCCCCCGGCAGCGTGGACAAGTCGCCATCAAGGATACGGGTCGACTGCGACGATAGCATAGGCGGCCGCTGACCTGCGCCGACCGACTCGGCGGGCGGGACGGGTCAGACCCCTGACGTAACGCGCCGAACGTCGGGTCAGACCCCGGGTCAGACCCCAGGGTAAGCACCCAGCGTGGGGCCTGACCTCTCCAGGCCCCGCTACTCCCGGGTTTTCGCGTATGATCCGCGCCGAGGTCAGCGCAGCCGGCCATGACACGGTCGATTTCTTCGGTGCTCCTCGGCGCGGGCGTCGGGCTCGTGTTCCTCGGCCTGAGCGCGTCGTTCGGCTTCACCGCCGGCGGCATGATCGCCAGCCTCATCGCCGTCGGCGTGCTGATGTATGCCGGCGCGATCTGGGCCGCACCCGGCCCCAGCCGCCTCGCCGCATCTCCAGTTGCGCTCGTCGTCTTCGATCGCGACCGCCGCATCGTCAGTGGAGGAGTCCCCGGCGAGTCCCTGACGGCACAGTTTCCCGAGATGCTCCGGCCCGAGATCGGCAGGCGGGCGGAGGCGGCGCTTGGCGGCTCGACGGAGCGGTTCCCGTGCCTGCACGGCGGCAGGTTCGTTGTCTTCGAGGTGTTGCCGGTGCGCGACGCGCAGGGCGCGATCGTTTACGGAATCCTGCTGAGCACCGAAGGGGAGCCTGCCGCAATTGCCGCAAGCGGCCCGTATCCGCAGAATTAATCCGCGAGCGGCCGTGCGCCGCCGGAACCGTCCCGCCTGCATCGGGCGTCTTTTGTTCATCGTGCCGACAGCCGAGTTCATCCACCGATTCATCCCGGGCGCCCTGGCGTCGGCGCCGACGATCCTGACCCTGCACGGCACGGGCGGCGACGAGAACGATCTGGTGCCGCTCGCCCGGATGGTCGACGGCGACTCGGCGATCCTGAGCGTGCGCGGACGCGTCTCCGAGGGTGGCAAAGCGCGGTTCTTCCGCCGCATCTCGGAAGGCGTGTTCGATCTCGACGACCTGCACGCTCAGACGCTTGCGCTCGGCCGGTTCGTCGACGCGGCCGCGCAGCAATATCGCTTCAATCGCGCGCGGACGGTGGCCCTGGGGTATTCGAACGGCGCGAATATCGCCGCCAGCCTGATGCTGAGCGTGCCGGACGCGCTGGCAGGCGCGATCCTGCTGCGGCCGATGCTGCCGTTCGAGGCGGCCTCGCCGCCGCCGCTCAAAGGCATCCCCGTTCTCGTCTCCGCCGGCCGCAACGATCCCCTCGTCCCGGTGCCCTTGACCGAGAAACTGGCGGACGTGTTACGGGAACGAGGCGCGAGGGTCACGATCCTCTGGCAGGACACGCGGCATGCGCTGTCCCCGAACGAGCTCGAACAGGTGACGGCGTGGTGGCGGCAGACCTTTGGCGCCGAGGAGGGCATGCCGGGGGCCTGATAGACTGCTCGTGTTCCTGGAGGATGTTGCGTGGTTGCAGTGGTCTGGCAATTCGAGACGGTGCCCGAGCGAAGCGCGGACTTCGAGCAGTTCTACGGGGCGGACGGCGACTGGACGAAGCTGTCGCGCCGCAGCCGATCGTTCCTCGGCAGCTCGTTCCTCAAGGATCTCGCCTGGCCGGCGCGCTATCTGCTGGTCGAGTACTGGAGCGAGATGCTGGTGTACGAGAAGCACCTGGCCGACTTCGAATCGCAGGTCAAAGTGCTCGAACAGCGGCGCCAGGAGTTCCTGGTACGGGCCGAGCCCATCGGCGTGTTCACCGCGCTGGATGTGCCGGACCGCGTCGGCCCGACCTGGTCACGACGCAGCGGATAGCCGCAAGAGTTCCCGTTCATCACTTCGCCGCGGACACCGCGATGCTGCCGCGTTCATGAAGGGCACCCGCAAGACGAGGCCGTACCCCAAGTAGTCTGGATCCTCGGCAACTCCGGCAACCGGCACACCGCGCTCGCGGGTCCTGGGCCCCTGCTCGCGCGTCTCGGTGGCACCGCTCGCGGCGGAGGGGCCGCATCACGATCGGTGGCCTATTCCTGGCGCAGCGTCCGCGTCGGATCGAGGCGAGCGGCGCGCGCGGCCGGAATCGAGGCCGCCACCAGGCACGCCGCGACGATGATCAACAGACTCGCCCCATACGCGATCGGATCGAGGACGTGAACGAACTCGCCAACGCCGGCGGCACCCGGTGACGCAAGCAGCAACGCGGCAAGTCCGGCGGCTGCACCGCCGCCGACGACGAGGCCGACGCCGACGGGCCGGATGGATTGCTGCAGCACCAATCGCGTGACGTCGCGCGGGGTCGCACCGAGCGCCATCCGCACGCCGATTTCGCGGGTGCGCTGCTCGACGAGGTACGACAGCACGCTGAACAGGCCCGACAGGGTCAGCGCCAGCGCCAGCCCGCCGAGGACGACCGTCAGCCAGAACGCGACCTGCAGGAAGTAGGTGTCCATCCTCGCCATGGTCCGCATGGTCGTCACCTGCCGGGCCATGTCGGGGTCGATCGCGACCAATCGGTCGAGGAGCGCCTGCCGCGCCAGCTCGGGATCGCCGTGGACGCGCGCACTGAGCGACGTCCCGGGCATGGCGGCACTCGTCGGCGCGTAGACGACGGCCGCTTTGAATGGGGCGAACCGCAGCCCGGCGACGTCACGAACGACCCCGGCGACCGTCAACGTTCGCGATTCGATCGGCGGCTCGTCGGCACGGTGCGGTTCCGGCTGGTTGTCCGGGTCGAGGCGGACGGCCTGGCCGACGGCATCCGCATTCGGCCACAGCGCGCGCGCGGCCGATTCGGAAACGAGGGCTACCGGTAGATTCGCCGTGCGCTCGGCCGTCGTGAACGATCGTCCCCGCACGACCGCGATGTCGAGCAGGCTCAAATACTCTGGCGACACGAACCGGTTTACGACCGGTGTCCTTGCGCCGCCGGCTTCCGCAAGCGCGACTGCGGGTGCGTCCGGCGATGACGCGGCCACGGCGACAACCGATGGCTCCGATGTCACCGCCTGCACGATCGCAATGCGGGTCCGCTCGTTCGCGATCTGCACGTGGACGATGTCGGAGGTCCGCATTCCTGGATCGAACGCGGCGGCGGCCAACGTGCTTTTCAAGAACACCGCCGCGCATATCAGCAGCAGCGCCGACGCGCTCACCTGCAGGCCAATCAGGACGTTTCGCGCCCCTCCTGGCCGCGCGTCCCTGATCACCTCGCCGCGGATAGTACGTATCGGTTCGATGCGAGTGGCGTGCAGCGCAGGGGCGAGCCCGAACACCATCGTCGACACAGCGGCGCCGACCAGGAGAAACAGCAGCACGCGCCAGTCTGCGTCGGGCACCCACAACCGGACATCTCCCATGTCCGGCGGCATGCTGGTCATCACTCCGCTGATGATCGCCTCGAGCACAACGCGGGAGATCGCGAAGCCGCCCGCAGCGGCCAGGAGCGCCAGCAACAGGCTCTCGGTGAGGAGCTGGCGGACGATCCGGCGGCGGGTGGCGCCAAGCGACAGACGGATGCCGACCTCCTTCTGTCGCGCCACCGCTCTGGCGAGGAGAAGATTGGCGACGTTGGCACAGCCAATCAGCAGGATCAGGCCGAACGCGAACGCCAGGGGCCCGAACATGATCCACGCTTCGAGTGGCTGCTCGACGGTACCGCGCCGAGGCGCCAGCGTGATGTTCGACACGGCGCGCTCGATTGGCCGGCCGGGCGATTGGCGTGTATCCCAGATTGCGAGTCCCGCCCGTGCCGTCTGCCACGACATGCCCGGCTTTAGTCGTCCGATGATGTCGACACCGACATTCGGTTCGCTGCCTGCAGGGCCCCGATGACTGGGGCTGACGTGACCGAGCATCGAGAGCGGAGCCCAATAGTCGTCGGGCGCGACGGTCAGTCCGCGAAATCCTTCGGGCATCACGCCCACGATCTCGAAGGTCAGGCCGCGGATGAGCAGCCGGCGGCCGAGAACGGCGGGGTCGCGCGCGAACAACCGGTCCCATCCCCGGTGGCTGAGGAACATCACCGGCTGTCCCGCGGATGGCTCGTCGTCGGCAGGCGTCAGCGCGCGTCCGATCGCGGCGTTGACGCGGACCACCTGGAAGAAGTTGCCCGTGACGAACGTGCCCGACATCCTGCGCCCGTCGAGACGGCTGTCGACATCGGAAACGATCCCGTACGCGTCGGTGAAGACGTTGGTCTCACGCCGGAGCGCGTCGAATTGCGCGCGCTCGAAACTCTCGCGCTCACCGTTGGAGTTTCGCGGCCGTTCGACCGCGAACATCTCATGCACGTCCGGCACCGCATCGCCGCGAAACAGCAACGCGTTGAGCATCGTGAATGCCACGGCGACCAGGCCGAGCCCGAGCGCCACCGTGGACACGATGGTGAAGGCGACGAGAGGAGTGCGTTTGAACGTGCGCAGGGCGTAGACGAGGTCGCGGACCGTGTTGGCGACGAAGGTGTTCAACATAGGCCAGAGACGCACGGTCAGGTCCACTCAGGTCTTGCAGATTGCCATAGGGACAGACGAAGCTGACCCGAAAAAGTTCACCGAAAGTGACCACCGGCTGAGATCCGCGCGCGGCAAGGCGCACAATAGGCAGCCATGCTCGCGACCGCGACCCCGACGTCGTCTGCCTCCGTCCTGCCGCTTCGGGTCCGCTACCGCAGGGAAATGAACTGCCAGAT
>JBOGIX010000627.1:0-2765 GCA_050744685.1 Vicinamibacterales bacterium
GCATCTACCTGTCCAGGCTGGACCTCGCGAGCGGGGCGTTGAGCGCGCCGGAGCTCGTGGCGGAGACCCCGAGCCCGAGCTTCCTGGCGCTCCATCCGTCCAACCGCTATCTGTATGCCGCCAACGAGGTGAGCAAGTTCGAAGGCAAGGCCACCGGGTCGGTCAGCGCATTCGCGATCGATTCGCTGTCGGGCAAGCTGACGGCGCTCAACCAGCAATCGTCGGGCGGCACCGGCCCCGCGCATCTGGTCGTCGATCGCGCGGGCACCAACGTGCTCGTCGCGAATTACGGCGGCGGCAGCGTTGCCGTGCTGCCGATCGACGAACGGAACGGGACGGTGAAGGCGCCTTCCGCCACGGTGCAGCACACGGGGTCGGGGCCGAACCCGGCCCGGCAGAAGGCGCCGCACGCGCACTCGATCAACGTCGACGCGGCGAACGGGCTGGCGTATGCCGCCGATCTCGGCCTCGACAAGATCCTCATCTATCGGTTCAGTCCGAAAGAGGGCTCGCTCGTCGCCAACGATCCGCCGTCTGCCTCGGTCGATCCTGGCGCCGGCCCGCGGCACTTCGCCTTCCATCCCAAGGGGCAGTTCGCGTATGTCATCAACGAGATGCACTGCACCATCACGGCGTTCAGCGTCGATCCGAAAACGGGCGCGCTCAAAGCCGTGCAGACGATCTCGACGCTGCCGGAAGGGCGAGGCGTGGAGAAGGGCTTCAGCACCGCCGAAGTCCAGGTGCATCCGTCCGGCCGCTTCCTCTACGGCTCGAATCGCGGACACGACAGCGTGGCGGTCTTCACGATCGATCAGAAGACGGGCCAGCTGACCCTCGTCGAGCACGAGCCCACCGGCGGCAGCACGCCCCGCAACTTCGGCATCGATCCCACCGGCGCCTTCCTGCTCGCCGCCAACCAGCGGTCCGATTCGGTGCTCGTGTTCCGGATCGACCAGAAGACCGGCGCCCTCACGGACACGGGCCACAAGGTCGAGGTGGGCTCGCCGGCGTGCGTGAAGTTTGTTTCGAGCAGGCGATAGGAGCTGCACGTAGCTACCAGTTGCCAGTTGCCAGTTGCCAGTCACCGGTTTTCTGGGTTCCAGTTCATTCCTGGTCTGATTTGCCGCTCTCCGATGCCGCCCGCGTCGGGATGAATTGAATCCGCCGACCCAGGCGGGCGTCGTCGCCTGAACCCGCAGCAATTGGACAATTTCGGCAATTGCGATCTGCCGCGTATTCCTGCGCATTCCTGACATTCGTGACATTCCTGGCATTCTTGGCATTCTTGGCATTCTTGGCATTTCTTGTGAGCCCCTGTTGTCTTCCAACATGAGATGTGAGATGCTCCTGTTGACTTCCAACATGTGAGGCGCAGCTTGGCTGGACCGGAGGCTGAAGTTCCCTACGGCACCCTGGATCTGATGGTGCTGAAGACACTCGCGGCGATGGGATCGCTCCACGGCTACGCCATCGCCCGGCGCATCGAGCAGGTGGCCGAGGGCGGCCTCGCCATCAACCAGGGCACGATTTATCCCGCCTTGCTCCGGCTCGAGCAGAAAGGCTGGATCCGCAGCGCCTGGGGCACCAGCGAGAACAACCGGCGTGCACGGTTCTACACGATCACGGCCGCGGGCCGCCGCCAGCTCGCGACGGAGACGGAGCTATGGGCGCGCACCGTGTCAATCGTCAATCGGCTGCTGGGAGAACGGTCATGACCCGCCTTCGCGTGCTGTGGTCGCGTGCGCTCGATCTGCTGTTCAGCGGCCGGCGTGAGCGCCGGCTGCAGGACGAGGTTCGGGAGCACCTCCAGCTCCTGACCGAGGAGCACATCGCCCGCGGCATGTCGCACGCCGAGGCCCGCGCCGCTGCCCATCGCAGCTTCGGCGGAGTCGCGCAGATGGCCGAGGTCTACCGCGACCAGCGCGGCCTTCCGTGGCTCGACGCTGCCTGGCTGGATCTGCGGTTCGCCGGCCGACTGATGCGGCGGGATCCGGCGTTCACCGCCACCGCCGTCATGGTCCTGGCGCTCGGCATCGGCGTCAACAACATGCTGTTCACCATCCTGAACGCGCATACGCTGCGGGGCCTGCCGCTGCGCGATGCCGACCGCGTGCTCTTCATGTCGACCTTCGACGATCGCTCGCCGGATCGCGGCGTCTCGTATCGCGACTTCGTCGACTGGCGCAGCAGTGCGACGTCGGTCTCGTCGATGACGGCGTTCACGAGCGGGCCCCTCGTTGTCTCGGAGCCCGAACGGGCACCGGATCGATTCGACGGCGCGTTCGTTTCGGCATCGGCCTTCTCGCTCATCGGCGTCCAGCCGATCGTAGGACGCAACTTCACCGAAGAGGACGACCGCCCGGGCGCGGCTGCTGTGCTGATTCTCGGTCGCGACGCGTGGCGTTCCCGTTACGACGCGGACCCCGGCGTGCTGGGCCGATCGGTGACCGTCAACGGCGCACCGGCGACGATCGTCGGTGTCATGCCCGAGCGAACCGGTTTCCCGGCGACGGCGCAGGCGTGGCTCCCGTTGTCGCAACTGAAGGGGCTCGATGCCCAGCCCCGGAGCGCACGCCCGCTGCGCGTCGTGGCGCGCATGGCGGAGGGGCGATCGGTCTCCGAAGCACGCGCCGAGATCGAATCCATTGCCGATCGGCTGGCGCGTGAACATCCGGATACGAACCGGAACCTGCGGGCGAGGGTCGTCCCCGTCAACGAGCAGTTCCTCGGCAGCCCGACCAACCCCGCCTGGGTCGCCTTCATGG
>JBOGIX010000628.1:0-2724 GCA_050744685.1 Vicinamibacterales bacterium
GATTGTGACTCCCCGAAACGAGCTGGAAACTCCGGGTCTCCCCGCTCTGGATCGGGCGCTCCGCTCCAGCCTCGATCGGATCGAAGGGCTCATGTCCACCTGGGACCAGGACTCGGAGCTCTCTCGATTCAACCGCTCCACCAGCCTCGAACCGTTCACCATCGCGGCCGAGACGTTCGGCGTCTTCAAGTGGTCGCTCGAGGTGGGGAGTGTTACGAGCGGCGCGCTCGACGTCACGATCGGACCGCTGGTGGACGCCTGGGGTTTTGGCCCCAGAGGTCCCCGGAAAACGCCGCCGACGAACGACGAGATCGACCGGCTGCGGGAGGCAATGGGCCCGGGCCGGGTGGAACTCAATCCGACGGCCGCGACCGTGAGGAAGACGAGACCGGACGTGCAGTGTGACCTCTCGTCAGTGGTTCCCGGCTATGCCGCGGACCGACTCGCGCGAGAGCTGACAGATCGAGGCTTTACGGATTTCCTGGTCGACGTCGGGGGTGAAGTGCTGGCGCGCGGCCGCAACGAGGCCGGGACGCCCTGGCAGGTCGGTATCGAGCGTCCGGAGCTGCACGGCGATACCATCCAGCGCCTCGTGCCGCTCTCGGATCTGGCGATCACCACCGCGGGAGACTACCGGAAGTATCGTGAAGTCGACGGCCAGCGAGTCGCGCACATTCTGGATCCGCGCACCGGGCGTCCGTTGACGCACCGGCTGGCGTCGGTCACCGTCATCGACGCGCTCGCGGTTCGCGCCGACGCGTTCGACACGGCGCTGATGGTACTCGGAACAGACGAGGGTATGGCGCTGGCGACGAAGCTGCATCTCGCCGCGCTGTTCATCGAACGCACGAACGACGGCTTCGTCGAGCGCGCGACGCCACGGTTCGAGCACATCACCGCAAAACGGTAAGCCCCGTCGACGCCGCATGGTCGTTAGATGAGACGTCGCCCTTGCCGGTGTGCGCCTGCCCGGGAACGTGAATCCCGCCGATGTCTCCTTGAAGGCCGTCTCGATCGCGGCCGGGGCTGGTCCGGGCGACTCTATTCGGTCACGCTCCCGGGCTGCCCGGGGCAGTGTCGTTTATCCAGATCGTCTTGACGTTGACGAACTCGCGGATGCCATACACGCCGAGTTCGCGTCCGTATCCGGAGTTCTTGATGCCCCCGAACGGCAGGCGTGGATCCGACACCACCATGCCATTCACGAACACCTGCCCGGCTTCGATCTCGTCGATGAACCGCGTCCGCTCCGCCTCGTCGTTCGTCCAGACACTGGCGCCGAGCCCGAACGACGTGTCGTTGGCCACGCGAATCGCCTCGGCGGCGTCGCGCACGCGGAAGAGCGCCGCCACGGGCCCGAACAGCTCCTCCGTGGCAGCCGGCGAACCGGCGCTGATACCGGTGAGCACCGTTGGCGCGTAGTAGTTGCCCGGGCGATCCAGTACGTGTCCGCCGGTCAGCACACGCGCACCTGCGGCGATCGACCGGCGCACCTGATCGTCGAGGTCTGCGAGCAGGCTGCGCGTGGCCAGCGGACCCACTTCAGTCTGCGGATCCTGCGGGTCGCCAACCCTGAGCGCGCGCATGCGGTCCGTGAAACCGCGCTCGAAGGCGTCGCCTACCGGGTCCGCCACGATGAACCGTTTGGCGGCGATGCAGGACTGGCCGCTGTTCACGACGCGGGCCTTCACCGCCGTCTCGATCGCCGCGCGCAGATCGGCGCTCGGCATCACGACGAACGGGTCGCTGCCGCCCAGCTCGAGCACGGTCTTCTTGATCTGCCGGCCGGCAGCCGCGGCGACGTGGCGGCCGGCCTGCTCGCTCCCGGTCAGCGACGCCCCGGCCACGCGCGGATCGTCAAGGACGCGCTGGACCTGATCCGATGGGATCAGCAGGCTCTGGAAGGCGTCCCCGGGAAACCCGGTGCGCCGGAAGATGTCTTCGATCGCAAGCGCACACTGCGGCACGTTCGACGCGTGCTTGAGCAGCACGACATTGCCGGCCATCAGCGCGGGGGCGGCGAGGCGGAAGACCTGCCAGAACGGAAAGTTCCAGGGCATGACCGCGAGGATCGGTCCGAGCGGCTGATAGCGGACGAAGCTCAGGGTCGCAGCGGTCTGCGCCGGTTCATCGGCAAGCATGCGCGGCGCCTGCTCAGCGTAGAAGCGGCAGCCCCAGGCGCATTTCGCCGCTTCCTCGCGGCCCGCCGTGACGAGCTTCCCCATCTCGGTCGTCATGATGCGGCCGAGCGCGTCCTGCTCTTTTTCGAGAATGTCTGCCGCGCGCAGCATCCAGGCCGCGCGATCGGGGAGTGGAACACGGCGGTAGGCCTGAAAGGTCGTGGCTGCGCGCGCGATCTTCTCGTCGAGCTGCGCTTCGGTGAGCGCCTCGAACATCTGCAGCGTTTCGGCCGTGGCGGGATTGATCGTGGCAATCGACATTCAGATGACCCGGTTTCTCAACGTGCCGAGGCGTTCGACTTCGAGCTCCACGACGTCGCCCGATCGCAGCAGCGTGCCCCGTTCGGCGCCCGAGCCGTTGCCGACCGTGCCCGAGCCCAGCACCTCGCCCGACCGCAGACGCTCGTCGGTCGACACGTGGGCGATCATCTGCTCGAACTTCCAGTGAATCGTGCCGGAGTGGCTCTCGCACCAGAGCTCGTCATTCACGCGTGCAACCATCCTTAGATTGTAGATGTCGGGCACCTCGTCGGCGGTGACCAGG
>JBOGIX010000629.1:0-5143 GCA_050744685.1 Vicinamibacterales bacterium
GCGCAGGGCACCGGCCGCAGCACGAATCTCGGGTCCGATCCCAACGGCAATCCGCTGCGGCTCGCGCTGAAGACGGGGCATGTATCGAACTATGACGAAGCGAAGGTGACGCCGTACAAGCTGCCCGATCCGCTGGTCATGGCCGATGGCTCGCCGGTGCGCGACGCCGCAACGTGGTCCTCCCGCCGTCGTCCCGAGATCCTGCGGCAGTACGAGACGGAGATCTACGGCCGCATTCCGCAGGCGGCGCCCAAGGTCACGTGGCACGTAGCCGAAACGGAGCCGGCGGCGCGGGAAGGCGCTTCGCTCAGGCGGCTCGTCGTCGGCACGATCGGCGACGGCTCGGATGCGCCGCGCATCCAGCTGACGGTCCATACGCCCGCGGCGGCCAAGGGACCGGTGCCGCTGATTCTGCTCGTGAATTTCGGCGGAGGACCGGCCCCACCGCCAGGTTCGCCGGCCGCGGCACGCGGACGCGGCTTCAACACGGACCCGCCGGTCGCCGCCGAGATCCTCGAGCGCGGCTGGGGTTATGCGACGGTGGGTTATCAGGACATCCAGCCGGATCGCGCCGGCGCCTGGAACGAAGGGGTGATCGGACGCACACCGTCCCCGCGCCAGCAGCTGCTCGCGCCAGACGAGTGGGGCACGATCAGCGCATGGACGTGGGGCATCAGCCGCATCATCGACTTCTTCGAGACCGACAAGGGCGTCAACGCGAAACAGATTGCCGTATTCGGCCATTCACGGCTGGGCAAGACGGTGCTCTGGGCCTCGGCCAGGGACGAGCGCATTGCCGCCGTGTTCTCGAGCTGCTCCGGTGAGATGGGGGCGGCGCTCGCCCGGCGCGACTGGGGAGAGACCGTCGACGACATGGCGCAGAACTTCCCGTGGCAGTTCGCCGGCAACTTCCAGAAGTGGGTGGGCCGCTGGACCGAGATGCCGGTCGACGCGCACATGCTGATCGCGTTGAGCGCACCGCGCCCGGTGTTCGTCACGGGTGGAACGACGGATCAGTGGGCAGACCCCGTCGGCATGTTCCAGGCGCAAGTCGCCGCCGGACCGGTCTATCGCTTGCTGGGCAAGAAGGATCTTGGTACGACGAGCCTGCCGCCGCTCGACACGCCGCTGACGGCCGGCGATCTCGGCTGGCACTATCACACGGGCGGGCACACCGCCACGCCGGCCGACTGGAAGGCGTTTCTCGAGTTCGTCGGGAAGTATTTCAAAGTTGCTTGATGTAGTTACCAGTCGCCAGTTTCCAGTTCCCAGTTATCAGTTACTGGTTACCAGTTAGCGATTTCCGGAAACTGGCAACTGGAAACTGGAAACTGGAAACTGTCAACTGACTACGCACTCTTCCGCCTCGCCGCCGCGTCGCTCGCGTGTGCGATCTCGTCGAGATCCTCTGGCGTGAGCCGGACGCGCGCCGCGTCGATCCAGCCGTCGACCTGCTGCGGCGAACGTGCGCCGACAATGGCGGCGGTGACGCCCGGCCAGGACGCGACCCAGGCGACTGCGATTGACGAGACCGACGTCGAGTGCCGCGTCGCGATCGGCCGCAGCGCGTCGCGCAGCGCCAGGTTGGCAGAGAGATTCGGCTCCTGGAACTCCGGCGACCGGCGCCGCCAGTCGTCTTCCGGCATCGCCGCGACGCGAGAGGCGCTGAAGCCGTCGGTCAGAAGGCCCGCCTGCATCGGGCTGTAGCAGAGCACGCCCGTGCCATGCGACTGGCACCAGGGAATCTCGGTGTCGGCGAGCTGCCGCCGGACGAGGGAAAACGGGCTCTGCAGTGACTGGACGTGGCGAATCTGCTCGCAACGCTCGAGCAGCGGGATGCCGTAGTTCGAAGCGCCGCCGAAGCGCACCTTGCCCGCATCGATGAGCCGTCCCATCTCTTCCCACGAGTCCTCGACGGGCGTGCCGCTCTCGTCCGGCCAGTGGAACTGGTAGAGATCGATGCACTCGACGCCGAGCCTGCGCAGCGAGGCGTCACATTCCCGCCGAATGGATGCCGGCTGCGAATTGCGGAGGGCCACCTTGCGCCGGTTAGTGTCGTCCCAGATGAGACCGCACTTGGTGAAGACCATCGGCCGGTCCGACGCCGGCAGCGTCTTCAGGAAACGGCCGATCACTTCCTCGGAATGCCCGAGACCGTAGACTGCGGCCGTGTCAATCCAGTTGATCCCCAGATCCACTGCACGCCGCATCGCGGCGATCGACGCATCGTCATCCTGCGGCCCCCAGCTGAACGACCAGTCGCCGCCGCCGACAGCCCAGGCGCCGAACCCGACGATGGTGATGTCGGGCCCGTTGGCGCCGAGTGTTCTCCGTTCGATACTGGAAACTGGAAGCTGACTCGAAATTGGCAACTGGACACTCGAGACTGGAAACTGGAAACTACTTCTCTTCGATCCGATACACATCCGTGCTCGTCCTGAGGAACAGCGCGTTCCCGGCGACAGCGGGCGAAGCCATGAAGCCGTTGTCGAGCTGATTCTCCGCGAGCAGTTTGAACTCGCGGCCCGCCTGGAGCACGGTCGTCTTGCCGTCCTCGTCGAAGACGTAGATGCGGCCGTTGGCGTACAGCGGCGACGCGGAGAACGTGCCGCCGACGCGCGACTGCCACACGAGCTCCCCGGTTTTCGCCTCGACCGCCGTGGCGATGCCGACGTCGTTGATCATGTAGATCAGATCGTCCACCAGCAGGATCGACGGCTTCTGCGGCACGCTTCGTCCGAACTTCCAGACGATGTGCGTGGCGGTCGCGTCGCCGGTCCCGTCGGGCCGGATCGCGAAGAGCTGCGACTTGTCGAACCCGGTGGGGTAGAACACCATGCCATGCCCGAACACCGGCCGCGTGCTGGCCGAGTGGCTGCCCCGTTCCTCGATGCGCCAGCGCTCCTTGCCGGTCATCGGGTCGTAGCCGTAGGTCGCGCGGCCGCCGAGGCTCACGAGCAGCGGTTCGCCGGAAACGGTGATGATCTGCGGCGTGGCGAAGGCCTTGCGGAAGTCGCCGTCCGCCGCCGGCTTTCCGTCCGGGCCGAGATCCTTGAAGTCCACCGACCGAGGCGTGCGCCACACGGTCTTGCCGGTTGTCTTGTCGAGCGCCACGACGTACTGCACGTCGCTTCCGTCGAAGTGCATGATGAGCAGGTTGCGGAACAGGATGGGAGACGACCCGGCGCCGCGGAAGTGGTTGCACTCGAGGTCGCGGCGCTCCCAGATCACCTTGCCGGTCTTCGTGTCGATGGCCGCCGTCCCCGGCGACCCGAACGTCACGTACACACGTCCGGGCTCGATCACCGGCGACGGGGACGCGTAAGTATTGAACGGATGGGCGAACTGCGGCTTCTCGACCGTGAAGAGCTTGAGGTCGTGCAGCACCTTACCAGTTTCCTGATCCAGCGCAATGGCAAACAGCTCGCGCCCGTCCGGCGTCGCCGTCGTCATCCACACCTGCCGATCGAGGATGACCGGCGACGACCAGGCGCGCCCGTGCACCGGTGTCTTCCAGCGAACGTTCTGTCCCTCGCTCCAGGTGAGCGGCAGGTTGGCGCTCGCGCTCGTCCCGTTCCCCTCCGGGCCACGGTACTGCGGCCATTGGCCGTCGACCCGCGCGATGCCGGCGGCGACGAAGAGCAGGACGAACGACAGCAGGGCGGAGAGCCGTCCCTTCACTTCGATGCGCCTCCCGAACGCGCGGCAATCTGCGCGAGTTTCGCCTCAATCTCGGACGCGGGCAGCCATCGCCCGCGTACCATCACGCCCGATCGCCGGCCCATGTTGTCGACGTTCTGCAGCGGATTGGCGTCGACCAGGATGAGATCGGCCCGCTTGCCCACCGCGATCGTGCCGAACTGGTCCTGGGCCTTGAAGTACTCGCCGACGCTCGCCGTGCCCGACTTGACGACGTCGTGCAGGGTCATGCCCGCGTCGAGCATACGTTTCATCTCGTGATGGATGGAGAAGCCGGGCACGTTGAACTGCTGCGGCGCATCGCTGCCGAGCAGGATGACGACACCCGCCGCGTGCAGCGCCCGCAGGATGCGCATGCGGTTGTCGATATAGATCTTCGCGTTCGCGGCGTTGAAGTCGGGATTCTTCAAGCGGCCGGCCACGGCCTTCGTCCATTGTTCGACGTACTGGCGCGGCAGGTACTTCAACTCGGGCAGGCTGGTGCGCGATTCGAGGGTGATGGGGCCGCGTAGCGTCTCCCACACCACGAGCGTCGGCACGATCGCCGTACCCGCTTTCTTCGTGCGCGCAACGAGGTCCTGCAGGGCTTTCTCGTCGACAGGTTTGGTCTCGCCGCCGAGCAGCTCCGCGTACCCGTCGATGTGATCGATCGTCGCCTGTCCCGTTTCGAGCGCGTGGACGACGCCGACCGCCGCCGGCACATGACCGGCGAAGCGGAGCCCGACTTCCTTCGCGGTCTTCGCCATCGCGTCGTAGCTTTCGACGGAGAGGCCGCCGAGCACCTTCAGCAGATCCCATCCTTCGGCCTTCTGCTGCCGCACACGAGCCACCGCATCTTCCGGGCTCTTGACCGAGTTGCCGTTGAACGCCGGACCGGCAAGATAGAGGTTCGGCGAGACGATATCGCCGCGCTTGGCCGCCTCCCGCAGCTCGAGCTGGCCGGGCGCCCCCTGCATGCCGCGTACGGTGGTCACGCCGTTGGCGACATACAAGAACAACACGTCGTCGATGAACTCGCGGGGGCTCGTCGGCGGCGGGATGTGACCGTGCATTTCCGCGAGCCCCGGCATGAGGTACTTGCCCCGCCCCTCCACGCGCGTGGCACCGTCGGGCACCTTCGTGCCCGAAGAGGGCCCGAGCGCCGTAATCCGCTCGCCCGTGACCACCACGGTCTGGTCCGACAGCACGCGGTTCGAGTCCATGGGCACCACGGACACGTTGACGAAGGCGACAGTCTTTTCCTGCCGCGCCACGGTACTCTGCACTGCGAGCAGGACGATGGCGGCAATGGCGACAGTCAGCGTTCTGTTAATCATCACAGCCTGGGCTCTCTATCAGTTGCCAGTCACCAGTTTCCAGTTTCCAGTCATTCCTTACTGGTTACCAGTTGAAGATCGTTGAAGATCACTGGCAACTGGCAACTGGCAACTGGCAACTGGCCAGT
>JBOGIX010000630.1:0-4940 GCA_050744685.1 Vicinamibacterales bacterium
TTCGTCGTGAAGGTGAATGCGATGGACAACCCGCCGGCGTTCTACGAGCAGACGGACAACTGGCATATCACGCTCGGCGACTCGGATCAGGATCGGTAACAACCTTGCACCTGCTGGTCGGCATCGACACCGAAGGCGACAATCAGTGGGACGCGGCGGCTCGGGCGAACCAGACCTTCGAGAACATCTACGCGCTCGGCCGGCTGCACGACCTCTTCGCGCGCCACGGCGTCAGGCCCACCTACGTCATCACGCATCCGGTGGCGACGGATCCGCGTTCGGCGGAGGTGCTCCGCACGCTGCTGGATCGGGGAGACTGCGAAATCGGCGCGCATCACCACGCATGGGAGACGCCGCCCTGCACGCCCGAAGACGTGCGGAGGCATCCCTACGCGTCGCAGCTGCCGCGGCCGCAGTTCGAAGCCCAGCTCGAGGCGCTGACGTCGGCGATCGAGAGCGCGGTCGGTCCGAGGCCCGTGTCGTACCGATCGGGCCGGTTCGGGTTCGCCGCGGAACACG
This sequence comes from Vicinamibacterales bacterium, assembly GCA_050744685.1. GTDB lineage: Bacteria > Acidobacteriota > Vicinamibacteria > Vicinamibacterales > 2-12-FULL-66-21 > JACCXG01. The sequence goes on from JBOGIX010000630.1 coordinate 520, forward strand.
TTGCCGGGCTCGAGCGCCTGGGCTACCTCGTCGAGTCGAGCGTGACGCCGCTCTTCTTCGAGGCGCACAAGGGCGGGCCGGAGTTCGTCGAGGCGCGGCTGAGACCGTACTTCCTCGCCTACGACAGCGCCGTCACGCCCGGCACGAGCGCCGTGCTCGAAGTCCCGGTCTCGTCCGCGCTGAACCGGCGGCTGCCGGCATGGCTGCAGCACGCCTACGCACGGGCACCGCAGCCGTATACGACCAAGCGCGTGTTGCGGGCGCTGCGCCTGGTCAGGATGCGCTGGCTCCGGCCGTCGTACTCGTCGCTCGACGACATGCGCGCGCTGGCCCGCGATCTCGCGCGCTGGCAGCAGCCGATCCTGAACCTGCTCTTCCATTCGAGCGAGGCGATCGTCGGCGGCAGCCCCTACAACCGCACGCAGGCAGAGCTCGACGCGTTCTGCGATCGGCTGGAGCGGTTCTTCGTCTACGCGATCAAGGAGCTCGGCGCGAAGCCGGCGACATTCGCGGAGTTCCGGAACGAGTTCTCGCCGGCGGGCTGACATGCACATCGTTCACGTCACGCCGCATCTGCCGCCGGATCAGGCGGCAAACGCCCTGCTGCCGTGGCAGCTCGGCGAGTGGGCCCGCAGCGCCGGTGACACGGTCGAATACGTGGCGCACCCGCCGCGGACGGCCGCCGTTGCCCCTGCGCCGCTGGCCGGCGGCGCCACGTGGGTTCCGCGACGCACCGACAGCTTCTTCGATCGCGGTCTTCGTCTGGGCTCGTTGACCGGTGCGTATCGCGTGCGGCAGGCGATGGCCGGGCCGCTCCAGCGCGCCGATCTCGTGCACGTTCACAGCAACGGCCTGCTGCCCGAGCTCGGCGTGCTCCTCGCCCGCCGTGCCGGCAAACCCGTCGTCCTGACGCTCTACGGCACCGAGATCTGGCACTACCGGCCGCGCAAGCGGGCCATCGATCTCTTCACGCGCGCCTACATGGCGGCATCCGCCGTGACGTTCTACAGCGCGCGGCTCCTCTCCCGCGCACACGAGGTGCGCCTCGCCAGGCGCGACCTGCACGTCGTCTATCCGCCCGTGCCCCCCGCATTCGCGTGGCACGATAGGGAGGCGCAGGCGCAGGCGCGCGTGGATCTCCGCGTGCCGCAGCGGCACCTGCTGCTCAACGTCAAGCGGCTGCACCCGCTCGCGGGGCAGCGCTATCTCATCGAGGCGATGACCGACGTCGTACGCAGCCATCCCGATACACGACTCGTCATCTGCGGGTCGGGCGCGCTGCTCGACGAGCTGAAGGGCGTAGCGCGCTCGGCCGGCGTCGAACGGCACGTCCTCTTCCCCGGGCTCCTCGACAACGCGACGATCGCGCGCTATTGCGCGGCCGCCGATCTCTTCGTGCTGCCCTCGCTGCTCGAGGCGCTGCCGACCGTGGCGGTCGAGGCGCTGGCGTCGGGCACACCCGTGCTGTCCAGCGACAACCCTGGAGGCCTCGAGCTCAACGACCTGTTCGGACCGGACGTGTCGATCGTGCCGCGCGAGCAGCCGATCCCGCTGGGCGCGGCCATCACTCGCTTCCTGGACGACAAGCGGCGCACGCTGCCCTCCACCCGCGACATCGTCGAGCGCACGTTTCGGCCCGAGGCGGTCGCCGCGCAGTACCTGGAGATCTACGAGCGGGCGCGCGCCGAGGCGGCGGCGTGAGTCGGCGGTTCGTCTCGGCCGCCGGCGCGGCGCTGCTCGGGACGCTGGCCGGACTCGTCCTGCTCGCCGGCTTCTACGTGCTGTCGTCCACGGTGCGGATCGACTTCGACGTGGATCCCCCGCGCCTCGTGAGCGGCATGTATCCCGCCGAGCGCGACGCCGCGGGCGGGCTGACGTTCGCCTGGACCGGACGTGAGGTGGCGTTCCGCCTGCCCGGACTCGATCGCCGCGTGCCCTGGTCGATGGATCTCCGCCTTCGAGGAGGACGGCAGAACGCCGCCGAGAACCCGGTCGTCGCCGTGTTCGTGGACGGCGTGCGTGTGCTCGAGCGTCGCTCCGAGACCGGCTTCACCGTGCTGCAAGTAAGCATTCCCATGAGGCCGGAACGGCCGCGAGGGCTGCTCGTCACGCTGCAGATATCGCGCACGTTCGTACCCGGGCCGAACGATCCCCGTCAGCTCGGCGTGGCGGTCGATTACGCTACGCTGACGGCGGACGCAATGCCGCTGCCGCCGCGCGGCGCATTCTCGGGTGCGGCGGCCGGCGGGGGGGCAATCGGGGCCGCCATGGCGCTGCTCGGGACCACGCCGGGACTCGCGGTCCTCGGCACCCTGTTCGTGGTATCGGGCGAGAGCGCGGTGATCGCGCGCGGCTTCGCGCCGTTCACGGATTTTCCGCAGACCGCGTCGCGCATCGCCATCGTCATCTCCGCCGCGCTGGTCATCCTGGTCTTCACGATCGAGCGCGTCCGCCGGGAACCGTTCCGGAACACCGCGCGCTTCGCCGCCGCGTTCACCGCGGCGGCGTTGTTCCTCAAGCTCCTCGTCCTGCTGCATCCGGACATGCCGATAGGGGACGCGTTGTTCCAGGCGCACCGTTTTCAGGAGGTGCTGCGCGGCAACTACTACTTCACGTCGGTGGCGCCGGGGAACTATCACTTTCCTTACGCCCCCGGCCTTTACGTCGCGGCCGCACCGTTTGCAGACCTCGTCCGGCGCGAGGCCGGTGACGTGGTCCTGCTGCGCACGGTCGTGGCCGTCACCGACGCCGTCGCCGCGGCGCTGCTCTACCCTGTCGTGGCGAGATGGTGGCGCGATCGCCGCGCGGCCGCCTTTGCGTGCGCGCTCTATCAGCTGCTGCCGCTGACCTTTCTAATCGCGACCGGCGGGACGCTCACGAACGCGTTCGCCCAATCGATGGCGGTGATCGCCTTTGCCGCCATCGCCGCTCCCTGGGCACGAACGGATCGCCTCGGCGGCCTCGCCGTGCTGACGATGGCGATGCTTGCGGCGTTCCTGTCGCACACGAGCACGTTCGCGATCCTGTCGGTCTCGGGCATCGTCGTCTCGCTGATGCTGTTCTGGCGTGGCGGCCGCGAGATGCGGACCGCGGCGCTTGCCGTGGGCGTGTCCACCGTGGCCGCGGTCGTCATTGCCGTGATCGTGTACTACGCGCACTTCCTCGACACGTATCGCACCGAGTTGTCGCGGATCGGGGGAGAAACCGCCGCAGCGGCTGCAGACGCCGGCGGGCGCACCATCACCGATCGCGCGCTGATCGTGCCGCTGTATCTCTACGTCTACTTCGGCGTGCCCGCGCTGATTCTCGCGGCGGCAGGCGGCGTGGAACTGTGGCGACGGTCGGGACGCGATCGCATGACGCTCACCGTCGCCGGATGGGCGATCGCCTGCGCGCTGTTCCTGCTCGTGGGCGTGCTGACGCCCGTGGACATGCGCTACTACGTGGCCGCGCTTCCGGCCGTCGCCATCGCCGGCGCCGCGGGGGCGTCGGCGTGGTGGTCTGCCGGCGGCGCGCGGCGCATCCTCGCCGTACTCCTGCTCGCGGGAACGGTCATCGTCGGAGTTCAGACGTGGTGGGGGATACTTGGCTGAGATCAGATCGCGGCTCGGGGCTCGCGGCTCGGAGCTCGGGGCTCGCGGCTCGGCGCTCGGGCGCCCGGGGGCTCGGGGGCTCCGGGGCTCGGGACTGGCGGCGCGAATCGTGTGGGTTCCGCCTTCGGAATGCATGAATTAATCGTCTGTGCCAACCGGGTGGCTTCCGCCTGGAGGCGGAAGATCGGCGGGAATCTTCCGGCTGAAGCCGGAAGCCACATCCATTCACACGCTCTTCAGGCGGCAGATCGAACAACGGACAGCGGACAGCGAACCGCGAGTTGAATCATCGAAGGCACTTGTATGACTTTGTTCGAACGCATCGGTCAGGACATCACGGCGGCGATGAAGGCCCGGGATCAGGCGCGGCTCGCGCCCTTGCGGATGGTCAAGGCCGCGATGATGAACCGCGAGGTCGAGAAGGGGCGGGCGCTCGATGAGGCCGAATCCGAGCAGGTGATCGCCTCGTTGATCAAGCAGCGCCGGGATTCCGTCGAGCAGTTCACCAAAGGCGGCCGCGAGGATCTCGCCGCCAAGGAAACGGCGGAGATTGCCCTCCTCGAGACTTACCTCCCGCCCCCGGTCGAAGCGGCTGAGGTCGAAGGGGCAGTCGAGGCCGCGATTGCGGAGACCGGCGCCACCAGCGCCAAGGACCTCGGCCGAGTGATGAAGGCTGTGATGAGCGCCCTCGCCGGCCGCACGGTCGACGGCCGCATCGTCAACGAGATCGTCAGGCGGAAACTAGGCGGCGGAAAATAGCGCAAACCTTTTTGCGCGACGTCCGTCTAAAGGAATTGAAAGGCACGCACAAGCCTCTCATCCATCCTC
>JBOGIX010000631.1:0-5015 GCA_050744685.1 Vicinamibacterales bacterium
CCGGTGTCGCCGTCTGGCTGCGACACGATCTTCGTCTGCAGGATGTCCGACGGTCCCGTGGTGCGGATGCGAAGATGGCGTTCGGGGCTGAACCCTGCGGCAAGGACCTCGAACGACAGGGGAGGAGTCTGGGCGAACGCCTCAGGCACGTGAGTCGAGGATCCGACCAGAAGCGCAAAAGAGCCGAGCAGGGCAAGGTACTTCAACGCCCTGGCGAAACCGGGTGTACCGTTGATCCGGACAGCGCGCGCAGTGTTGACAGGTGCGGCGGGATTGGAGAACTCGTCGATCGTTCGAATGTCTGACATGGCCGTCTCCTCCATTGAATGTGGAGGGAAGCCTATGCGCCAGGCGCCGCGGGAGTCCTTCCGAAAGGCTTACAATACCCTTCGATCCGCGCGCCTATCGTCATCGCGATTGACCCGGGCCACCGGCTCGAATGGTCGTCTGGCTCCGGCGGCACCTCGTGTGACATTATCCTTATCCTTATCCTTGTTCGTGACGACGTCTGCGCCATCAGGGGCCGCTTTTCTCGACCGACCGTCCGCGTGACGGGCCGGCCGGCGACGGATGACACATATGCTGCGATTCCCGGTTTCACCACTCAGTCTGATTCTCGTCCTGACGTTCGCGGCCGGCGCGCCGCCGCAGGCGTCCGCGCCGCCCGCGACACAGGCGCCTCAGACGCCCGCCGGCGAGCCCACACGGATCCCGCTCGATCTCTTTCAACTGCCGGAAGGGCTCGAAGTGACGCTGTGGGCGGCATCGCCGCTGCTGCACAACCCGACCAACATCGACATCGACAAGGACGGGCGCATCTGGGTGGCCGAAGGCGTCCGCTATCGCTCCCACCACGCCCGTCAGCCCGAAGGCGATCGCATTGTCGTCCTGCAGGACACCGACGGTGACGGCAAGGCCGACAAGACGCACACGTTCGTGCAGGAGCCCGGCCTCATCGCGCCGCTCGGCGTGTCCGTGATCGACAACAAGGTGATCGTGGCGCAGCCGCCCGATCTCATCGTCTATACGGACGTCGACCGCGACCTGCGTTTCGATCCGGCGGTCGACAAGCGTGAGGTGCTGCTCACGGGCTTCCAGGGCATCAACCACGACCACTCACTGCACTCCGTGACCGTCGGGCCCGGCGGCAAATGGGTGTTCAACGCCGGCAACACGGGCGCGATGTTCACGGATCGATCGGGGAAGACGTTCCGCATCTTCGGCTCGTATCGCCCGAAACCGGTGGGGCCTTTCACCTTCCCGCACGATCCCGCGGAGCACGCGGGCAAGCCGAGCGATGACGGTCATGTGTACGTGGGCGGCTTCACGGTGCGCATGAATCCCGACGGCACCGATGCAGAGATCATCGGCCACAACTATCGCAACAGCTACGAGCAGTCGGTAACCTCGCTCGGCGACGTGTTCCAGAACGACAACGACGATCCGCCGGCGTGCCGCGTCAGCTGGGTCATGGAATACGCGAACTTCGGCTTCTCGTCGAACGACGGGCAGCGGACGTGGCAGGCGGATCGCCGTCCCGGCCAGTCGGTTCCGGCGGCCGAGTGGCGTCAGGACGATCCCGGCATGACGCCGGCAGGCGACGTGTATGGCGGCGGATCGCCGACAGGCAACGTTTTCTACGAGAACGGCGCGCTCGGCCCGTCGTGGGAAGGGACGTTCTTTGCGAACGAGGCGGGGCGCAACGAGATCTTTTCGTACCAGCCGGTCCGCCAGGGCGCCGGCTTCGCGCTCGAACGGAAGATCTTCATCACCTCGAACGTGAAGCAGCAGTACGCGGGCTCGGACTTCATCGGCGGCAGCCGCACCGCCAAGGGTGCAGTCGAGACGCTGTTCCGTCCGTCCGACATCGCCGTCGGTCCCGACGGCGCACTCTACGTGAGCGACTGGATCGATGCCAGGGTTGGCGGGCACCAGGACCTCGACGAGTTGATGTCGGGAGCGATCTACCGGATCGCACCGAAGGGTTTCGTGTCGAAGGTGCCGGCGTTCGATCCCGCCACCATCGACGGCCTGATCACGGCGCTGCGATCGCCTGCCGTCAACGTCCGCGCGATCGGGTTCGAAGGACTCAAGGCCCGCGGTGCGGAGGCGGTGAACGCGGTGGCCGCGCTGCTCGACGATCCGAGTCCGTACATGAAGGGACGCGCGATCTACCTGCTGTATCAGCTGGGCCCGGAAGGTCGACAGCGCGCCGGGACGCCCGAGTCGCACACCGACCCGGCGCTGCGCATCGCCGCGTATCGCGCCATGCGGCGCGCGGGCCTCGACGTGCTGCCGACTGCCGCGCGCCTTGCCAAGGACGCGGATCCCGGCGTACGCCGCGAGGTCGCGCTGTCGCTGCGCGACCAGCCCGCCGACAAGACGCTCGACATCCTCGTCGACATCGCGCGCGGCTACGACGGGCAGGACCGCAGCTACCTCGAGGCGCTCGGCACGGGCGCGACCGGCAAGGAGCCCGCCCTCTACGAGCGGCTGCGCCGCGACCTCGGCGTGGCGGACGATCCGCTCTCGTGGTCGGGCACGTTCGCCAGGCTGGCGTGGCGCCTGCACGTGCCCGCGGCGGTGGCGGACCTGGCAGCCCGCGCGCAATCCACGACGCTGTCCGCCGCCGATCGCCGGCTGGCCGCCGACACGCTCGCGTTCATCAAGGATCCCGCCGCGTCGAAGGCGATGCTCGCGCTCGCCGGGCCGAAGAGCGACCTGCGCGAACAGGCCACGTGGTGGCTGTTGAACCGGATGTCCAATGATTGGGAGGATCACGGGCTGCGCCCCGCGCTGAAGGCCGCCGGCATCTACGATCCTGACACGCTCGTGCTGCGCGAGGTTGTCGTACCGCCTCCGCCTGCGGATCTGCCGCAGCTCTCGGTCGACGAGATCGTGAAGCTCACCGGTGACGCGGCACGAGGCAAGACCACCGCCACGCGCTGCCTCATGTGCCATGCCGTCGAGGGCACGGGCGCGGAGCTGGGGCCGGCGCTCGACGGCTGGGCGCAAGGCAAATCGGCTGAGGTGATCGCCACGGCCATCGTCAATCCCAACGCCGAGATCGCGCACGGTTACGACGGCACGGAGCTCCGCACGAAAGACGGGTTGGCAATCCAGGGCGTGCTCATCAAGCAGGGCGATCCGCTGATGATGCGCAGCATGGGCGGCGTCACGCAGATCATCCCGGCCGACCGCGTCGCCGATCGCAGGCGCATGTCGGAGTCATTGATGATGAGCGCGGCGCAGCTCGGCCTCACCGCCCAGGATGTGGCCGACCTCGTGGCGTTCATGCGGAGCCACTGAACGGGCGTTGAATAGATGTCGAATAGTCGAATAGATGTCGAATAAATGACGTGTGGCTTCCGCCTTTAGGCGGAAGATCTCCCGGGAATTCTTCCGGCTGAAGCCGGAAGCCACAGCCGGAGTTGCTTCACGCGAGTGAGCGTCGGGTCAGGTTGTCTCTGTCTGCCGTGGGCGTAATGCAGGCGGGGAATGCAGATCCCACCATGCTCGCAGGCTCTCGGCGGAACCCTCGCAGTGCGCCTCGATCGCATCCAGGCGCGCTGCCACCACGTCCGCCGTTGCCGGACGGTCGTCCGGATTCTTCGCGAGGCACGACAGGATCAGGTCATCGAACGATCGGGGAATCCGCGTCGGGCTGCTCTCGGACGGAGGGGACGGTTCAGCCTGCACGTGCTGCAAAATCGTTTCGAACGCAGTCCGGCCGGTGAATACGAGCCGGCCCGTGATGAGCCAGTACCCGAGGCACCCGAGCGCATAGATGTCCGAACGGCCGTCCGCCGGCCGGTCGCCAACCACCTGCTCGGGTGCCATGAAGCCCGGCGTGCCGCGCGCTGCGTTCTCGGCGGTGATGTCGAGCCGCGTCTGCCCTTCGGCCTGCTGCGGCTTGACGAGGCCGAAGTCCAGCACCTTCACGAAATCCACGTCGCGGCCGTATCGGCACACGTAAACGTTCGCCGGCTTGATGTCGCGATGCACGAGTCCGGCGGCGTGTGCTTCGCCCAGCGAATGGCACACCTGTTTCAGGATCCGCACCGCCCGCCATGGCTCGATCGGACCGAACCGCTCCACCAGCACCTGGAGGTCGAACCCGTCGAGCAGCTCCATGACGTAATAGAACGTTCCATCGCCGGCGACGCCGAAGTCGTATAGCTCGATGGTGTGCGGCGAGCGCAGGGAACAGGTTGCCTGCGCTTCGCGCTCGAAGCGCGCCAGCAGCTCGGACGTCCGTCCCGCGCCGTATTGACCGGCGAGGTCGATCCGCATCAACTTCACCGCCGCGGGCCGGGCGAGCAGGCGATGCTCGGCGCGCCACACCTCTCCCATGCCACCCTGGCCGAGGCGCTCGATCAGCCGATAGCTGCCGAGCTCGCGTGCGCGCGACAGTTGTGTGCCCAGCCGGTACACCACTCGCGCGCCCACATAGGCGATGAGGACCACGAGGAGGTAGGGCACGACGATCTGGAAGAAGAACCGCAGCGGTGATACCGGCAGCGGCACGCCTGCGATCGTGACACCGACCGCCACGACGATCGGCACAGCGAGCGCGGATGCGAACGCCGAGAGCAGCGCCCACCGTGGCGGGCTCGGGATCACCATTGTGAACCCCAGCATCCACACCGCGACCCACGACAACCCGCCCCATGGCGGATTCATCCCGTACCTGTCGACGTCCAGATACTGCGCGCAGGCGATCCCGAAGCTGCCCACCACCTCGAACACGAGGCCGGCCTTGAGGATGACGGTGACTGGAATCTGCCGGCTCCATGAAAGCAGCGCGACAACGAGGGCCGCCGAAATCGAGAGCGTCGACGGAGCCCAGCGCAGCGGGCTCGAGAAGAAGCCGGCGCGATCCTCTGGAAACAGGACCTCGGTGACCGGGCTGCTCACGAAGAACACGAACGCGTACAGCGCGGCGACGATGCCGAGGCGCCTGGCAGACTGGGCCTGGAGATCCGATGGGAGTCCTGTGGCGATCGAGGCACGGG
>JBOGIX010000632.1:0-4203 GCA_050744685.1 Vicinamibacterales bacterium
ACGCGCGATCGGATCCGGCGGCTCAATCACGCCGGGCTGGACCACCTGCAGATCAGCATCGACAACGTCAACCCCGACGGGGTCTCGAAGAAAAGCCTCAAAGTGCTCGATCGAAAGTTGGTGTGGCTGGCGGAGGAAGCGGCCTTTGACGTCACCGTCAATTCGGTCGTGGGTGGAGGCATTGCGAACGGAGACGACGGGCTGGTCATCGCACAACGGGCGCGATCGCTCGGCTTCTCGACGACCGTCGGCATCATTCATGACGGCACCGGCCAGGTCAGAATGCTCGACCCGCAGCTGCGCGAAGTGCTCGAGCGCATCGTCGCGCTGGGCTCGTCGACCTTCGACTTCGCCACCTACAACCGCTTTCAGAAGAACCTCGCGAACGGCCTGCCGAATCAATGGCACTGCCGGGCCGGTTGCCGATATTTGTACGTCTGCGAGGACGGCCTCGTGCACTGGTGCTCCCAACAGCGCGGATTCCCGGGCGTGCCGCTCGACGAGTACGGTCCCGAACACCTGCGCCGCGAGTACGACCGCGTGAAGGACTGCGCGCCAGGATGCACGGTCGGCTGCGTCCATCGCGTGGCACAGATCGACGAGCTGCGTGAGGACCCCGAGGGAACGCTCCGGCAATGGTTTTCCGAGGACGGCGAGGGCCGGCGTGCCCGCATACCCGCGAGCGTCCGAGTGTTGCGCTGGGCGTTCGTGACCGGGGCGCACCGGGCGACACTGCGCCGCCTCGCCGAACGCGTGGCCGATCGGGTAGGGAGCTGAGCTCCTGAGAGCGTGGAGCTCCTTGAATGCGTGGCTTCCGGCTTCAGCCGGGAGACTTCACGCCCGCGCTCGGTCGATGGGCTTCGAAGTACTCGCGCAGCGCCTCGGCCGTACTTCTGAATGCCAGCTCGTTCCACGGAATCTCTTCCCGCATGAACAGCCTGGCCTCCAGGCACTCCTCGTCGATGCACAGTTCTCCGGCCAGTGCCGTCGCCGTGTAGACGACGATGATGGGCGAGCGCCCACCGTACGAGTAGACGTTGAGCAGACCGTCGATGCGGATGTCGATCCCGGACTCTTCGCGGGCTTCCCTGATCGCCGCAGCCGTGATCTCTTCTCCCTGATCGACATATCCGCCAGGGAACACCCACAGTCCATAGCCTGGTTCGATGGCGCGCCGGACCAGGACGAGACGCGGATCGCGCGGATCACCACTGGACGGAACACGGATGATCGTGCCGACCGCGACCTTGGGGTCGAAATACACGATGTGACCACACGCGGTGCACACGGGGCGTTCGGGATCGCCGGCTTTGAGCCGCCGGCGCTCGAGCGGGTGGCCGCACGATGGGCAGAAGCGATACGCGGGTGATTCCATGCCGGTGTTGATGACGCGTCTATAATTCTGTCATGGCGATACTGAAGGTGGCGCGCATGGGGCATCCGGTGTTGCGCGCGCGCGCCCGGGCCATCGACCCGGCTGTCATTACCTCGTCGCGCGTGCAGCAGCTCATCGACGACCTGTTCGAGACGATGCACGAGTATCAGGGCGTGGGGCTGGCGGCGCCGCAGGTGCACGAGAGCATCCGGCTTTTCGTCGCCGGCTTTCCCCCTCGGTCGCGCGCGCAGGAGGAGGAGGAGGAGGACGAAGGTGGCGATGACGACCAGGACTCGATGCCGCTGATGGCCATCATCAATCCGCAGATTACCGTCGAGGGTACGGAAACCGCCGAGGACTGGGAAGGCTGCCTGAGCATCCCCGACATCCGCGGACGCGTGCGGCGCGCCCGTCACATCGTCGTCAACGGGCTCGACCGGCGCGGTAAACGCATCGAGCTGCGTGCGTCGGGCTTCAACGCGCGCGTGATTCAGCACGAGACCGATCATCTCAACGGCGTGCTGTTCTTCGATCGCATGACGTCGTTCGAGTCGCTGACCTTCCTCGAAGAGTTCGGCCGTTACTGGAGCGCCCGCGAAATCAGGGCGGAGTGAGCGCGTGGTGCCGACGATGACCGGACCCGAGACGTTTTCTCCTGCCGAGCGCGAGCAGCTCGCGCCGTACTTCACCAGCCTCGACGGGCACGTGTTCGTGCTGACGAACCTGCCCGAGACCGTCAAGGGCGCGCTCTTCGCGCGGTATTCGCGATCGGCGAAGTCGCTGCGACGCCTGTTCCTCGACGAGTTCGCCGACAAGGTGCCAGCCGACGCGGCCGGTGCGCGCGCTGGCGAGCCGTCGGGCGGCGCAGGGCTGGAGCGCGCGGAACGGCTGTATGCGCGTGTGTTCAACGACTACGGCGACGATTCAGTGGCGCAGCTCGGGGGCGCGCACATCGCCTGCGAGTACGTGTCCAACGTGCTGACGAAGGTGCTCGAATGGGGACGGCTGATGTCCTACCTCGAGCAGTCCACGCGCTACGTGCCATACACGGACACGCTGCACGGACGTTGGCGGTACCACGTGCCCGGGGAGCTCGGGGCCGGGGCCCTGCGCGACGAGTTCGCGCGCACGCTCGACGCGGCGTTCGAGACGTACGCACGCTGGATTCCCCGGATGCAGGAATACTTCACGCAGCTGCATCCAAGGAACCAGGCGGACTCCGATGCCGTGCACCGGTCTGCGATCCGCGCCAAGGCGCTCGATGCGCTGCGGGGACTCCTTCCAGCCGCGACGCAGTCGAACGTCGGCCTGTACGGCTCCGGCCAGGCGTTCGAGGCGCTGCTGCTGCGGATGCGCGCGCACCCGCTGGTGGAGGTGCGGGTCTGCGCCGGCGAGATGCTCCGCGAGCTGCGCAAGGTGATCCCCGCGTTCCTCGTGCGCATCGACCAGCCGGAGCGCGGGGACAGATGGTCGCGTTACCTTGTGGACGCCCGCGACGCCACGACCGAGGTCGCGTCGGCCTTGCTGAGGGGCGTCGATCCGGAACCGCGCGACGAAGTGACATTGTCCGACTTCGATCCCGACGGCGAGGCCAAGGTCGTGGCCGCCGCGCTCTACGCCTCCTCGTCATTGCCGGACGACCAGTTGCTCGCCATCGCCCGCCGCATGCCGTCAGACGATCGCACGCGCGTCCTTCGGGCGTACCAGGGAAACCGCGCCAACCGCCGGCATCGTCCTGGCCGCGCCTTCGAGCGGACGTCGTACCGCTTCGACGTTTTGACCGACTACGGCGCGTTCCGCGATCTGCAGCGGCACCGCCTGCTCACGCTGGAGTGGCAGCCGCTGTCGACGCGGCACGGATTCAGCGAACCGTCTGCCATTGTCGAGGCCGGCGGGCGGGACGACTGGCAGCGAGTCATGGACGCATCCGCATCGTTGTACGAACGCCTGACCAGCGCCGGGCTGGCGAGTGTCGCGCCCTATGCCGTGGCCATGGCGTACCGCGTGCGCTTCTACATGGACATGAACGCACGGGAGGCGATGCACGTCATCGAGCTGCGGTCGGCCCCGCAGGGACATCCGGCATACCGGCGCGTGTGCCAGCAGATGCACCGCCTGATCGCCGATCGCGCCGGGCACCGCGCCATAGCCGAGGCGATGATCTTCGCGGATCATTCCGAGGTCGAGCTCGAGCGCTTGAACGCCGAGCGCGCGCTCGAGGCCCGCCGCGCAAGGCGCGAGGCGCCTTGACGCCCGTCTTCTCCCATCGGCTCGACGTCAGGTTTCGCGACTGCGACCCGATGGGACACGTCAACAACGCCGTCTACCTCACGTACCTCGAACAGGCGCGCTTCTTTCATTGGCGCGCGCTCTGGGGCGCCGGCGGTGAGGAGCGGCCGCCAGCGCTGCCGGGCGAACGCGGCAGCCCTCCGCCGCCGGGTGTCGACGTGCCCGGCGTCATCCTCGCGCGCGCCGAGATCGACTACCGCCGGCCCGCGAAGTACGGCGACACCCTGGAGATCAGGCTCGGCATCGCTTCGTTCGGGCGTACGAGCTTCACCTACGAGTACGAGATCGTCGATGCTGTCGGCGATCTGATCGCTGCTGCCCGGACGGTGATCGTGAGCTTCGACTACGCGGCCGGCAGACCCACGCCGATCCCCGAGGCGATGAAGAAACGGCTGACTCAGCCGCTGATTTGATTCATTTGTGAAACATTTCACATAATTTGGACAGGCTTCCAGCTTCCAGCTGCCAGCTTCCAGCTTCCAGCTTACAGATGACAGCTTCCAGCTTGCAGTTTCAGGAGCTGAGGATGACGGGTGGCT